>DATGSR010000076.1:0-2971 GCA_035302405.1 Beutenbergiaceae bacterium | reverse complement strand
CGTCATCACCGATGTGCGTCGCAACGGCCGCCGGGTTTACATGCGCGCCTCCGACACCGACGCCGCGGCGTTAGCGCTCCTCCAGCAGGTGGGTGCCAGCGGGCTGGAGATCGCGAGCGCCGATCTGGAGAGCGCGTTCGTAGCGCTGACCGGCACCGCCCCGGTGGAGACCGGAACAGAAGCCGAGACCACGTTTGAGGAGTCCCGATGAACCCCGCGATCCTGCGCCTGGAACTGACCCGCCAGGCCCGTGAGTTCATGGGCCTGTTCTTCATCATCGTCCTGCCCGCGTTCTTCTACCTGATCTTCGGCGCCTCCATGGACTTCAGCGGCGAGACCGCCGGCAACGGCAACGTGGCGATGTCGATCATGATCGCGATGGCCGCCTACGGGGCGGTGGTGGCCACCACCGCCATCGGCGGGCAGGCCGCCGTCGAACGGATGCAGGGCTGGGGGCGCCAACTGGGCCTGACGCCGTTGCGCGACTCCACCTACGTCGTCACCAAGTCGCTGACCGCGGTGATCATCGCCGCCCTGCCGATCGCGCTCATCTATACCCTGGGAGCGCTCACCGGGGCCCAGGGCAGCACCAGCGCCTGGGTGCTCAGCGCCCTGATCGTGATCCCCGGGGCCGCGCTGTTCGCCCTGTGGGGCCTGGTGTGGGGACTGGCGATCAGATCGGAGTCGGCGATCGCGGTGGCCAGCGGTTCCACCGTGGTGCTGGCGTTCCTGGGCAACATGTTCATGCCGTTGTCAGGGACGCTGCTCGCGATCGCCAAGTTCACCCCGCTGTACGGTTACGCGAGCCTGGCCCGCTACCCGCTCACCGAGGGTGCTCTGGTGACCATCGACGGTGAACTCCTGCACGAACCCCTGTGGGTGCCGCTGACCAACGTCCTGGCGTGGACGGCGCTGATGGCGGTGGTGTGCGTACTGTTGGTGCGCCGCGGCCGTGCGCGCCAGTAAGCGGGGACCCGGATTCAGAGAGCAGACCGCCGATACGGAGCACACGTGTTGCACGACACCATGGCAAGATCGAGCACACCGATGGACACCGAGCCTGCCCCCGACACGCCCGTCACCCGGACCGCGGCGGTCAGTATCTCTGCGCCAACCGCCGGGGCCGGCCAGGAAGAGTCGATGGCCGACCCGTGGGACAAGTTCGGGTGGGTGATGGCCACGGTGTGGCTGTTGTTCCTCGCCTTTCCCTTGCTCAGCGTGCTGCAAGCCGACCTGCCATGGGCGGCGCGGCTGTTGGCAGCGGCGGCAATCGTGCTCTTCGCAGCGGTCTACATCGCCGCCTTCGTGCGGATGGGCCGCACCGATACCAACCAGCAGGCCACCCGGGTGGGCGTGGCGCACCTGGCGTTGATGACCGTGCTGGTGATCGCCGTCATCCCGATCATGGGCCCCTGGGTGTTGAGCATGGTCGTGTTCCTGGTGGCATTGTCGATGTTCGCCCTGCCGCTGCGGTGGAGCGCGGCGGTGCTGGTGCTCGCCCTCGGCCTGGCGCTGGTGTGGCCGGCCCTGCGCGGGCTGTTACCGGAGATGTGGTTCTTCAGCGCGATCATCCTGGCGGTGGGCGTGGGCAACGGGGTCGTTCGCGTGGTCAATGAGCGTCAAAGCGTCAACCGCACGCTGATGGAGGAGCGGCAACTGGTCGCCGAGCGCGATCGTGTGGCCCGTGACGTGCATGATGTGCTCGGCCACTCCCTGACCGTGATCACCGTCAAGGCCGAGTTGGCCGAACGGTTGCTGGCGGACCATCCCGAGCGCGCCCGGGAAGAGTTGGCCCAGGTCCAAGCGCTCTCCAGGGAGGCGCTCGCCGAGGTCCGCGCCACGGTGGCCGGGCTGCGCACGGCACGGTTGGAGGATGAGTTGAGCCGCGCCCGTACCGCGCTGGCCGGCGCCGGGATCGAGGCGGACCTGCCCGCTGACATATCCGAGGTGGACCCGCGTCACCGGATGGTGCTGGCCTGGGTGTTGCGAGAACTCATCACCAACGTCGTGCGCCATTCCGGCGCCACCCGTTGCCGGGTGCACATCGGCCCGTCCTGGTTGCAGGTCACTGACGACGGCGTGGGGATGGATGCGGCCGACGCCGGCAACGGGTTGCGCGGGGTCGCCGAACGCATCGGGTGCGGGTCACTGCGAATCGGCACCGGACCACAGAACCGGGGCACCACCGTGACCGCCGTGCTGGACCCGGACAACCCGCCGGCGCACCTGGACCCGAGTTCGCCCGCCGCGGACTCCGATGAGCAGCGAGCGGTGCCAGCCCCGGAGCACACCGGCTCCTGGCAACGGATCCGCCAGTCGGCGGCGAAGATCACCCCGCGGAAGGTGGAACGTGGCTGAACAGATCCGGTTACTCCTGGCCGATGACCAGGCCCTGGTCCGCGGCGCGCTGGCCGCGTTGTTGAACTTGGAGCAGGATCTGCACGTGGTCGCCGAAGTGGGACGCGGGGATGAGGTGCTCACCGCGGCCCGGCAACACGGCGCGCAGGTGTGCCTGCTGGACATCGAAATGCCCGGTATGGACGGCATCTCGGTGGCGGAGCAGTTGAGCCGAGACGAACCCGGGGTGCGGTCGCTGATCGTGACGACGTTCGACCGCCCCGGATATCTGCGCCGGGCGATGGACGCCGGCGCCAGTGGTTTCGTGGTCAAGGACACCCCGGCCCCGGAACTGGCCGAGGCGGTGCGCCGAGTGCACCAAGGGTTGCGGGTCGTGGACCCGACCCTGGCGGCCGAATCCCTCAGCGGCGGGCCGAACCCCTTGACCGCCCGGGAGCAGGACGTGCTCCGGGAGGCGCTGGAGGGCGCACCCATCGCCACCATCGCCGCGCGGGTCCACCTGTCCTCCGGGACCGTGCGCAACTACCTGTCCTCCGCGATCGGCAAGACCGGCACCACCACCCGGGTGGAGGCGGCTCGAACCGCCCAACGCCGCGGGTGGATCTAGCCGCGG
>DATGSR010000075.1:0-3495 GCA_035302405.1 Beutenbergiaceae bacterium | reverse complement strand
CAGCCGCGTGCTGGGCGGGTTGAACTACGGCTCCGGCGGATGGGAGCACGCCTCCATCCGGATGCTGCCCACCGGCAAGGTCGAGGTCGTTGCCGGAACCACCCCGCACGGGCAGGGCCATGCCACCGCGTTCGCCCAGATCGTCTCCGACGAACTGGGGGTGCCGTTCGAGGACATCACCCTGATCACCGGGGACACCGGGATGTCCCACAAGGGCATGGACACCTACGGCTCCCGGTCCCTGGTGGTGGGCGGAATGGCCATCGTCGGCGCCGCCCGCAAAGTGGTGGAGAAGGCCAAACCCATCGCCGCCCACATCATGGAAGCAGACGTGGCGGACATCGACTACCACCGCGGGAAGTTCTCCGTGCGTGGCACCCAGAGCAGCGTCACCATCAGTGAGATCGCCTTGGGCGCCTGGCTGGCCCATGACCTGCCCGACGGGTTGGAACCGAACCTGGACTCCGACAACACCTTCGACCCGGAGAACTTCTCCTTCCCCAGCGGCACCCACTTGGCCGCGGTCGAGGTGGACACCCAGACGGGGCAAGTGAGGGTGCGCGACTACGTCTGCGTGCAGGACGTGGGCGTGCTGGTGAACCCGCTGATCGTCGACGGGCAGGTACACGGCGGGCTGGTGCAGGGCATCGGCCAGGCGCTGTACGAGGACATCCACTACACCGAGGACGGGCAGCTCACCACCGGCACGTTCGCCGACTACCTGGTGCCCGCGGCCCCGGACGTCCCCCGGTTCCGCACCGACACCACCGTGACGCAGTCCACCACCAACACCCTCGGGGTGAAGGCGGTGGGGGAGACCGGCACCACGGCGGCGCCGCCGGCGATCGTCAACGCCGTCCTCGATGCGCTGCGGCCGCTGGGCGTGAAAGACATCAGGATGCCGTGCACTCCGGTGAACGTCTGGACCGCGATCCAGCAGGCGGCGCAGCAGGGTGCCGCGGACCAGCAGGGTGTCGCGGGCCAGCAGGGTGCCGCGGGCCAGCAGGGTGCCGCGGCTCAGCAGGGTACCGAGGGGCAGGAGCAGTTATGAGACCCGTTGCCTTCGATTACATCCGCCCGGACACCGTCGAGGACGCCTCCCGGGCACTGGCCGATGACGACGATGCTGCCGTGCTCGGGGGCGGGCAGTCGCTCATCCCTGTGTTGCGGTTCCGGCTGGCGGCCCCGAGCGCGCTGGTGGACCTCGGCGGGATCGGGGCGCTGCGGGAAATCCGTGAGGACGGGCAGGACCTGGTGATCGGCGCGATGGCCACCCACCACGACGTCGCCCGCGATCCCTTGGTGCACGCCCATGCCGCGGTGCTGGCCCAGGCAGCGGCCTCGGTGGCCGACCCGCAGATCCGCTACCGCGGCACGGTGGGCGGTGCGCTCGCCCACGCCGACCCTGCCGGCGACATCGCCCCGGCCGCCCTGGCCCTGGACGCCACCCTGGAGATCACCGGCACCGACGGCACGCGCCAGGTGCCTGCCCGGGAGTTCTTCGAGGACTTCTTCACCACCGCGTTGGAGCCGGGTGAGTTGCTCAGCGCCATTCGCGTGCGCAAGCACACCGGCTGGGGCATGCATTACGAGAAGTTCTCCCCCGCGGCCCAATCCTGGGCGATCGTCGCCGTCGCCGCCGCCGTCCGCACCGAGAACGGGAGCATTGCCGAAACCCGGTTGGGCCTGGCCAATATGGGCGCCACACCGCTGCGGGCCCCCGCCGCCGAACAGGCGCTGGCGGGTACAGCCGCACACAGCACCGAAGCCGGCGAGGCCGCCGCCAGGGCCGGAGAGGACACCGACCCCCCGAGCGATCTGGGCGGCACCCCGGAGTACCGGCGCCACCTGGCGGGCGTGCTGGCCGGGCGTGCGGTGCTAAGCGCGTGCGGCGCCGCGTGGGCCGTGGAAGGCTGAGCCGCACCATGACCACGTCCCCGACGGAGGGAGACCAGTCCATGCCCGAGACCGGATCGCGCGTCATCGACCTGAACGCCGACGGCGGGGAGAGTTTCGGCCGGTGGCCGCTGGGAGCCGACGACGAACTCGCCCCGCTGATCACCTCGATCAATGTGGCCTGCGGTTGGCACGCCGGGGACCCCGCCACGATGAGCCAGGCCGTGACCCTGACCAAGGAGCACGACCTCGCGCTCGGATCCCACCCCGGCTTCCCGGACCTGGTGGGGTTCGGCAGGCGGGCGATGGCCTTCTCGCCGGCCGAAGCCGCCCAAGCGGTGCTCTACCAGACCGGGGCGCTGCGCGCGCTCGCCGACGCCCAGGGGGTGGCGCTGCGGCACGTGAAACCCCACGGCAGCCTCTACGGCCTGTTGATGAAGGACGACGACGTCGCCGACGCGGTGGCCGACGCCGTCACCGCGCTGGACCCCTCGCTGGTGCTGGTGCTGGAGGCCGGCCACTGCGCACAGCGCCAACTCGACCGCGGCCACCGGGTAGCGGCCGAGGCGTTCGCGGACCTGGAGTACACCGACGACGGGCACATCATCATCGACCCGGCCAACCGCCGTCGGGACCCGCAGTGGTGCGCCGACCAAGTGGAAGGAATCCTGGCCGGCTATGTCCGCTCCGCGAGCGGGATGGAATCGCCGATCCGGGCGGACACCATCTGCCTGCACTCCGACCGGCCGGGCGCGGTGGAGAACGCCGTCGCCGTCACCGAACGCATCACCAGCCTCGGGTGGACCATCCGCCCGCTACACGAACATCAGGACCACGATCAGGAGGCTTCATGAGTCCGCGGGTCGATTTGCCCCCCGCACGCTATGAGTACGGGGGCGATGAGTTCATCTTCGTGGAGATCGCCGAGGAGATGAGCATGGAAGCCAACATCAAGGCCATGCTCATCACCCAGGAACTGGCAGATCGACAGATGGACGGTCTGGTCGACATCTGCCCGTCCAACGCCTCCTACCTGGTGCGGCTGGATCCGGACGTGATCGCGCCCCAGGACCTGATGAGGATCCTGCAGGAGTTGGAGGACCGGTTCACCGAGGTGCCGCCCGACTTCACCCTGCAGACCCGCGTGGTGGACGTGCCGATCCTGTACAACGACCCGTGGACGCACGAGGCGCTGATGCGCTTCCGCGACCGCCACCAGGACCCGGACTCCACGGACCTGGAGTACGGCGCCCGCACCAACGGCTTCGACAGCGTGCAGAGTTTCATCGACCACCTCGCGGGCAATCCGTGGATCGTGACGATGCTCGGGTTCGTACCCGGGCTGCCGTTCTGCTACCAGTTGGAACCCCGCGAGCGCCAGGTGCAGGTGCCCAAGTACATCCGGCCGCGCACCTTCACCCCGGAGCGGGCCTTTGGTATCGGCGGCGCGTTCTCCGTGGTGTATCCCGTGCAGGGGGCGGGCGGCTACCAGTTGTACGGGATGTCGGCGACACCGGTGCTGAACGTGCGCCAGGACCATCCCGACTTCGACCACTCGATCGTGTTCCCCAAGGCCGGTGACATCCTGCGGTACCGCTC
>DATGSR010000074.1:0-4053 GCA_035302405.1 Beutenbergiaceae bacterium | reverse complement strand
TCTTGTGCTCGCAGCCGGGCGAGCGCGCCGCTGGCGGCGTCCACGGGGGACAGGAGAACCCCTTCTGCCCGGATGCGTTCGAACAAGCGAAGGTGCTGGGCCTCACGGGCGGGATCCTCGCCGCTGTTGGCCAACATCAGGGAGTAACCGGCTTGAGTAATCACCTGCTCGGCCCCGAAGGCGACATCAGTGAAGAAGGGGTTGCCGGCGTCGAGTACCACCAAACCGATCATCCCGCTCTGGCCGGCGCGAAGTTGCCGCGCCGACTCGTTGCGCACGAAGTCCAACTTCTTTACTGCTGCCTCGACCCGTTCCCGGGTCGGTTGGGACACCCGATCAGGATGGTTGAGAACGTTCGAGACGGTCCCGACCGAGACTCCGGCCAGGGCCGCCACATCCTGAATGCTCGCCCGCGGGCTCGCCATGACACCTCTTTCTTAAACCTTGATTGCAACGTTACAACTTCTTCAAGCACGCACGTAGTCGCCGCCGCCCAGAAGGCGTCGTGACCTAAGCGTGATCCGCGCAGGCATTGACGTCCGCGCCGATGCGGAGTAGTTTCACCACTAAGTTTGAATCGATTCACTCAGCCCAGTGGATGCGAGGACGTGGATGTCCGCAGAAGAAGTGACGAGCGCCGGCACCGAGCGGCCGATCATCGCGCTGCACAGCGCGTACAAGAATTTCGGCGCGGTGCAGGCGCTTCGTGACGCCCAACTGGAGTTGTATCCGGGTGAAGCACACGCGCTCGTCGGCGAGAACGGTGCAGGGAAGTCGACTCTCATCAAAGTCCTCGCCGGCGTGCACCAACCGGACTCGGGCACCATCACCCTTGACGGCGATCCCGTCGCGTTCCGCAGCACGGCCGATGCGATGGCGGCCGGAATCGCCGTCATCTATCAGGAACCCACGCTTTTCCCCGACCTGACTGTCGCGGAGAACATCTTCATCGGGCGGCAGCCGCAAGGACGCGCCCGGGCGATCGACCGGCGCGCGATGAACGCCGCCGTCACCCAGTTGTTCCAACGCCTAGGGGTCCCCCTGCACCCAGAACGCCAGGCCCGTGGCCTGTCCATCGCCGACCAGCAACTGGTGGAGATCGCGAAGGCGCTCTCCGTCGGCGCCCGCGTGCTGATCATGGACGAGCCCACCGCCGCACTCTCCGGCATCGAGGTAGACCGGCTCTTCAGCGTCGTGCGCGGATTACGCGAAGAGAACGTCGCGATCCTGTTCATCTCCCACCGTTTCGACGAGGTCGAGGCCCTGTGCCAGCGGGTCACCGTCATGCGCGATGGGCAGCACATCTCCACAGACCCCATGGGCCAGGTCACCACCGACGAACTCGTGCGCCGCATGGTCGGGCGGGAACTATCGGACATGTTCCCCAAAGAGGCGGTGCAGCCTGGTGAGGTGGTCCTCGAGGTCGAGGGGCTCACGAGGGAGGGCGTCTTCGCCGACGTCTCCTTCCAGGTCCGCGCCGGAGAGATCGTCGCGTTGGCAGGCCTTGTGGGGTCCGGCCGGTCCGAGGTGGTGCAGAGCCTCTTCGGGGTCAACCCGCGTGACGGCGGAACCGTCCGGGTGGCGGGCCGAGTGTTGCCGCCGAACCGGCCCCGAGCGGCGATGGCTGCCGGGCTCGCGCTCGTCCCCGAGGACCGACGCCAACAGGGCCTCATCCTCGACCTGTCGATCCAACGCAACATCACCCTGCCGCGCGCACGGCGCCTGGCCACCTTCGGTTTGCTCACCGGTCGCAGTGAGCGCAGATCCGCGGCGGAGTGGGCCGAGCGGCTGCACACCCGCTTCGGCCGCTTGACCGACGCCGTGGCGACGCTCTCCGGTGGCAACCAGCAGAAGGTTGTGCTCGCCAAGTGGCTGTCTACCGAACCGAAGGTGCTGATCGTCGATGAACCGACTCGGGGTATCGACGTCGCCACCAAGGCAGAGGTTCACCGGCTGATGTCCACGCTCGCCGCCCGCGGCGTCGCGATCCTCGCCGTCTCCTCCGAATTACCCGAAGTGCTCGGCATGGCCGACCGGGTGCTGGTCATGCGGGAGGGGCGGCTCGCCGCCGACATCCCCCGCGATGAGGCGTCTGAGGAGTCGATCATTCGCGCAGGCACGGGAGCCGCGGCATGACGACGACGACGCAGCCACCAGCGACGGCGGCACCTGAGCAGAACGCGTGGAAGGGCCGGCTGCGCGCCTTCTTCGGCGCCCGGATCCTGGGTCTGGTCCTGGCGCTGGGCATCCTCATCGCGGTGACCGCGATGTTGAACCCGCGGTTCCTGTCCGGCCAGAGCGTGCGCGACATCCTGCTCGCCGCAGCGATCACGGTACTGCTCGCCTCCGGCATGACGATGGTCATCCTCACTCGCGGCATCGACCTGTCGGTGGGCTCGGTACTCGGGCTGTCGGCGTTCGGCACCGCGACTTTCCTCAGTGAGTACGAACTTGCGATCCCGCTCGCGGTGCTCCTCGGCGTCGGACTCGGTGCGCTGTGCGGCGTGCTGAACGGGGCCCTGGTGACCGTCGGCGGGGTGCCGCCGCTGGTAGCGACCCTGGGCACCCTGTATCTCTTCCGGGGCGTGGTCTACTTCTGGGCGGGCGGCTCACGCATCAGCGCCGGGGATATGCCTCGGGCGTTCCTGGATTTCGGCACCAGCCGGATCCTCGGCCTGCCCTACCTCACGCTCATCGCCGTCGCAGTGGCCGTCATCGTGGGGGTCTACCTCGCCAAGTACCGCGCCGGCCGGGACCTGTACGCCCTCGGCTCCAGCCCCGAGGCGGCCACACTCGCCGGCATTCCCGCAACCCGCCGGCTGATGACCGCCTACATCGTCGCCGGCATTCTCTCCGGCATCGGCGGTGTGCTTTACGCCGCGCGGTACGGCACGGTGGATGCCTCGGCGGGTAACGGCATGGAACTGGACATCGTGGCCGCCGTCGTCGTCGGCGGAGTGGCGATATTCGGCGGAAGCGGCACGGTCTTCGGCGCCGCGCTGGGCGCGCTGCTGCTGACCGTTATCAACAACGCCCTGCCGTCGTTGGGCATCGATCAGTTCTGGCAGCGCGCCATCGTCGGCGCTCTGATCATCGGCGCGATCGCCCTGGACCGGGTGGTCGCCGTCCGTTCGGCAGCAGCCTCGCGAAAGGCCCACCATGTCGGCTGAGACCCAACTGCGCACCGCAGACACCACGCCCACCGCGCCGGTTGTCCGCACCCGCCGCACGTTCGGCTGGGATGCGGCGATCATCGGCGTCACGATCGCATTCCTCATCGCGGCCTCACTGGGCGTGGAGCACTTCGGCACGGCCCGCAACTTCGGCTTCCTGGTGCTCGATCTGGCCCCGATCCTGCTGCTCGCCCTGCCGATGACGCTCATCATCGTCACCGGCGATATCGACCTGTCGGTGGCTTCGATGGTGGGCTTGACCTCCAGCGCGATCGGGGTGATGTGGGACGCCGGACTGCCGCTGGAAACGATCCTGGTGCTGGCCGTGGTCCTGGGTGCCATCCTCGGTGCGGTCAACGGGTTCTTCGTCGCGGTGCTCGGACTGCCGGCGCTGGCCGTGACCATCGGCACGCTCGCGCTATACCGGGGGCTTTCATACGTCCTCCTCGGAGACAGCGCGGTGGCCACCTTCCCCCGGTCCTTCACCGGGTGGACCATCGGCTCCATCGGTTGGGTGCCCAACATCCTGCCCGGGCTGCTGCTGCTGGTAGCGGTCTTCGCCGTCGTGCTGCACGCCACCCCGATCGGCCGCGCGATCTATGCCATCGGCGCCAACGTCACCGCAGCCGCCTACGCCGGCATCCGGGTGATGCGGACCCGATTTCTGCTCTTCGTCACCTCCGGTGCCGTCGCGGGACTGGTCGGCGCGTTCTGGACGATGCGCTTCTCCAGTGCCCGCGCGGACAACGCATTCGGACTCGAACTGACCGTCGTGGCCGCAGTGCTCCTCGGCGGGGTGTCCATCTTCGGCGGCAAAGGGTCCCTGCCCGGAGTGTTCGCCGGCGTCGTGCTGCTGATGTCGCTGCAGAACGCGCTGCGA
>DATGSR010000073.1:0-27376 GCA_035302405.1 Beutenbergiaceae bacterium | reverse complement strand
AACATCTCCATAGAGTTACGGCGGTCATAGCGAGGGGGAAACGCCCGGATCCATTCCGAACCCGGAAGCTAAGCCCCTCTGCGCCGATGGTACTGCGTGGGAGACTGCGTGGGAGAGTAGGTCGCCGCCGGACAACATTTCACTGAGGGCCATCCAGTATCACTGGGTGGCCCTCAGTCGTGTCCGGACATATATCCCCGCTAGGGTGAGCGGGGCAGAGAACGAGGAGCGCCGTGCGAGGAGAAAGACGCGATGGCCGGGCTGGGCGTTCCCGGCCAGGTGACGCTAGGTCCAGGCGCGCTCGGAACGGGGGAAGTTCCGGGTCATATCGTTCAGGTCCGCAGAAACCTGGCTCCGGCGCGCAGAAGCCTGGCTCCGGCCCGCGAAAGTCGGACGGCTTGCGTGAGGCCCGGGAGCGCGCGTCCCAGGACCTGGATCCGCCGCTGCCTGAGGACGTGCAGCCGGCGGACTTGGATCGCAGCGTTCGCGCGCGGCTACGGACGCTATCGAAGAACAATGCGGATCAGGTGGCCAGGCACCTGGTGGTGGCCGGTTCGGTGATCGATTCCGACCCGGAACTGGCGTATGCCCACGCCCAGGCAGCGTCCCGCCGCGCCGGCCGGGTCGACGTGGTGCGCGAGGCGGTCGCGTTGACGGCTTATGCACTGGGTCGCTACGCGGAGGCGTTGCGAGAACTACGAACGGTGCGCAGGCTTTCCGGGGAAGACCTGCACAGGGCGATCGAAGCCGACTGTGAACGTGGCCTGGGCCGTCCCGAGCGTGCGCTGGCTCTGGCAGCAGAAGCCCCCTCGGGCATGAGCACCACAGAGCGTGTGGAACTTGCGATCGTTGAGTCCGGAGCGCGCTTGGATCTTGGGGAGCCAGAGGCAGCGCTCCTTGCCCTCGAAGAGGTCGCCGGTGAGGGCGGGCCGATCGAACGGGTCCGTGTTGCCGAGCACCGAGCCGCGGTGCTCGAAGCCCTGGGGCGTGATGCGGAAGCCTCGCGACTCCGGGCGAAGTTGCCCCGGGAAGATGAGGACGTGGTGTTCATGGAACTTCCGGCAGAGCACTCGGCGGACGCGGAAGGAGCGGTCGACGGCGTCGATCGAGACCCAAGGAGCGGTGATGACGCCCCGGAGCAGGAGCGTGAATAGTGACGCACCTACAGGCAACGAGTGCGCCCTTGCACACGGCCTTCGACTGCGGTCTGCTTGATCTGGACGGGGTGATCTACCGCGGCTCGGATCCGGTGCCCCACGCGCCCGGTGCCGTAGCCGAGGCGCGCGATCACGGTATGCGCACCATGTTCGTCACCAACAACGCCTCGCGAACCCCCGGGACCGTGGCCGACCACCTCACGGAACTAGGCGTTCCCACCGGTGCGGAGGAGGTAATGACGGCGGCGATGGCCGTGGCTGCGTTGATCGCTAAGGAGGCCGACGCTGCCACCCGGGTGTTCGTGGTCGGGGGGAGGGGACTGCGACAAGCCGTCGCTGATGAAGGGCTACCGGTGGTGGACACCGCTACTGATGGTGCCACCGTCGTCGTGCAGGGCTTCGACCCGGAACTGACATGGAAGGATCTGGCCGAAGCCGCCTACGCGATCGGACGCGGAGCCGAACACATTGCCTCCAACTTGGACCAGAGCCTGCCCACTGAGCACGGCTTGGCGCCCGGTAACGGTGCGCTGGTCGCAGCGGTGGCGGCCGCTACCGGCAAGCAGCCGCGCGCGTCGGGCAAGCCGGCGCCCGAGATCTTCCAGCAGGCAGCCAGGGCATGTGGTGCGCGCCGCCCGCTGGTGGTCGGCGACCGGTTGGATACCGACCTGGAAGGCGCCCGCGCCGCCCAGTTCCCCGGGCTGTGGGTCAACACCGGGGTGGACGGACCGACACAGATCCTGCAAGCCGCCCGGGGGCAACGCCCCACCTTCCTGGCCGACGACCTTCGCTGGCTGAGCCGGCCGCATCCGGTGCCGGAACGAAACGGGCAATGGTGGGCGTGCGGCGAGGCCGCCGCGCGCGTTGACGGCGGAACCGTCGTCGTGCGCCGTGACGGGCGGGAGGTTGCGCTGGACCGCGATCGCCAGTTGACTCTGGATGAATTGCGTGCCGCTGCGTCGGCGACTTGGACCGCGGCGGACGCCGCGGGTGTGGACAACGCGTTGGATGCCGATTTCCCACAGATCAGCCTTGTCGACCCCGGGGGTAGCGCGCTTGCGCGGTAGCGTGGGCACCAGAAGGAGGCAGGAGTGAGAAGTGCATCTGAGGAGATCGCCGAGGCGTTACAGGCGGTGGAACGATTGCCGCAAGACGACGTGGCTGCGCATGTGCCCGCCTTCGAGGCGCTTCACCGCACCCTGCAGGACCGATTGGCCGACGCTGAGAACTGACGTGAGTAAACGCGTTCGGCTCGACGCCGAGTTGGTGCGACGGGGTTTGGCGCGATCACGCGCCCACGCCGCTGAACTGATCGCCAACGGCGCAGTGCTGCTGGATGGGCAACCCGCCACCAAACCGGCCACCCAGGTTGCCACCGCCCAAGCGGTACGGGTACTGCCTCCGCGCGGAAATGAACCGGACTACGTCTCCCGGGGAGCACACAAGTTGGCCGGGGCACTAAAGGCGCTGGGGGAACAGGCGCCGCGGATCACAGGTGTGCGCGCGCTGGACGCCGGCGCCTCCACCGGCGGCTTCACCGACGTGCTCTTGCGCCGGGGGGCGGCGCATGTGGTCAGTGTGGACGTCGGTTACGGACAACTCGATTGGCGGCTACGCACCGACGAACGGGTCACGGTGCGGGAACGCACCAACGTGCGCACCCTCACACCGGAACAGGTGGCGCCCGCCCCGGAGCTGGTGGTGGCTGACCTGTCCTTCATCTCCTTGACGCTCGTGCTGCCTGCACTGGTCCGGGTGAGCGCTCCCACGGCGCACATGCTGCTGATGGTCAAGCCCCAGTTCGAGGTGGGGCGGGAACGACTCGGCTCCGGCGGAGTGGTGCGAGATCCGGCATTGCACGAATGGGCCGTGGCCCATGTGGCCGCCCACGCACAGGAGCATCGCCTCGATGTGCTGGCAGTCGTGCCCAGTCCGCTACCGGGCCCCCAGGGCAACGTGGAGTACTTCCTGCACGTGCGGCAACCCGGTAACCAGGTGCGGGACCAGGCGGAGTTGAGCGAACAGCAAATTCACGATGCCATCCGCGCCGCGGTGGCAGACGGTCCGGCGGGGGAGCGAACATGAGCAGGCAGTTCCTGGTCCAGTGCCACCCGAGCCGTCCGGAAGCGCAGCACGCCGCCCAGGTGGTGGCCCGCGAACTGGATAAATACGGCATCGAAGCGGTCAGCACCCACGGCGCGGACGACGTCGAACTCGCCATTGTGCTGGGCGGCGACGGCACCATCCTGCGCACTGCCGAAATGGTGCGGGGCCACAACACGCCCCTGGTGGGGATCAACCTCGGGCATGTGGGGTTCCTGGCGGAGTACGAAGTCGAACAACTCGCAGACCTGGTCCGCCGTGCCGCCGAACAGGACTACACCGTCGAAGAACGCATCACCCTGGATGTCACCATCCAACAGCCCGACGGCTCCACCGATACCGGATGGGCGATCAACGAGGTCTCCGTGGAGAAGGACCAACGTGAACGGATGATCGAGGTAGCGCTCGGCATCGACGGGCGGGCACTGTCCACGTTCGGGTGCGACGGCGTGGTGCTGGCCACCCCCACCGGCTCAACCGCGTACGCCTTCTCCGCCGGCGGACCGGTCGTGTGGCCGGACGTGGAAGCGATGCTGATGGTGCCGGTGAGCGCGCACGCGCTGTTCGCGCGCCCCCTGGTGGTCGGACCGAACTCCAGGATGTCGGTGGAGATCCTGACCCGCTCCGACACACCGGCGGTCATCTGGTGCGATGGGCAGCGCCGGATGGTGGCACCACCCGGAGCGCATATCGATGTGGTGCGCGGCAACGAACCAGTTCGCCTGGCCCGGTTCAACACCGCCCCGTTCACAGCACGCCTGGTCGACAAGTTCAATTTGCCGGTGCACGGGTGGCGAGGGACGGGGCAGCAACCATGATCGAAGAACTGGCGATCACCGACTTGGGCGTGATCACCTCCGCCCGAATCGAACCCGCCCCGGGGCTGACCGTCATCAGCGGGGAGACCGGCGCCGGAAAGACCATGGTGCTCAGCGGTCTCGACCTGATCCTGGGACGAAAAGCGGACACCGGCGCGGTAAGACCGGGGGCACAAGCGGCCACCGCCGAAGGTCGGCTGATTCCCCCCAAGGACCATCCTGCGCTGCATGCCGCCCTCGACGCGGGAGCACTGCTGGACGAGGAGGCATTGCTAGCGGTTCGCACCGTGAGCGCGAACGGCCGCTCACGGGCCTACTTGGGCGGACGTTCGGTGCCCGCGGCCCTCTTGACCGAAGTGGGCGAGGGGTTGGTCACAGTACACGGACAGTCCGACCAGCAACGGTTGCGTTCCGTGGCCCACCAACGCGCCGCACTGGACGACTTCGCCGGCCACCGCCAACTCCTCGCGAACTACGCCGGCGCGCACCGGCGCCACCAGCAGGCGGCACAGGCCCTGCAGGAGTGGGATGCCCACGAAGGGCAACGTGCTATCGAACTGGAACATCTCCACAGTGCGGTGGAGCAGATCGATGCCCTGGAACTGCAGCGCGGTGAGGACCAGGCCCTGCGCATCGAGGCCGAACGGCTCGGCAATGTCGAGGACTTGCGCGTTGCGGCCGCCGCGGTCGGGGCCGTGCTGTCCGGCGCACCGGAGGACGATGATGTGACAGTTCTGGCGTTGCTGGAGGCCGCGCGCCGACACCTGCAGACCGCCGCCGAGTTCGACGAAACGCTGCAGCATTGGTCGGAGCAACTAGATCAGGCCTCATACCTTCTTTCCGACCTGGCCACCGAAGCGGCCGACTACACCGCCCGCTTGGAGGCGGACCCTGCCAGGTTGGAGTACGTGCACCAGCGCCGCGCCCAGATCGCCGACCTCGCCAAGCGATACCTGCCCGCGGACACCACCGACGACGAATCCGACCCGGCGGACCGACTCCTGGAGTTCTCCCGCGACGCCCACCGGCGCATCGGGGAACTTACGGCGCCCGGAGCCGGTCGGGATGCACTGCTGGCCGAGTTGGAAGACGCCGAGGCGTCGGCCACCAGCCTCGCCGCGGAGTTGACGCGGTCCCGGCAAGGGGCGGCAGAGGAGATGGCCGCCACGGTCTCCGAGGAGTTGGCCGCCCTGGCGATGAGTGGAGCCCGACTACATATCGAGGTCCGACCGCGGGCTGAACCCGCCGAACATGGCGCCGACGAGGTCCACTTCCAACTCACCGCCCACCCCGGAGCCCCGGCCCGCCCCCTGGGCAAGGGTGCCTCTGGCGGCGAACTGTCCCGCGTGATGCTAGCCATCGAGGTTGCGCTGGCACGGTCCCGCGCCGGTCAGGCGGAGCCGCTACCCACCTTCGTCTTCGATGAGATCGACGCCGGTGTGGGCGGACGGGCAGCAGTGGAGGTCGGCCGGCGGCTGGCGGAGTTGGCTCGCCACACCCAGGTCATCGTTATCACCCACCTCGCCCAGGTGGCCGCGTTCGCGGAGAAACACCTCGTCGTGACCAAACGCACCGAGGGTCAGGGCGTCACGAATAGTGATATCGAGCACGTCCAGGGTGAGCGACGCGAGGCGGAGTTGGCCCGTATGCTCTCCGGCGAGGAGGATTCGGATGCGGCCCGCCAGCACGCCGCTGAACTCCTGGCGCGCACCGGCGTGCCACGATAGACCGGATGAGAACACTGCCACGACGTGAACACGCCGAAGAACGGCCGCCGGAGGGCGCCCTCCTCAGCGTGCGCGTGGACGGACGCACAAAATCGTTGACGAAACGACTGAAACCCGGCGAGGTCGCAGTCATCGACCACCTCGATATCGACAGGGTCTCGGCCGAAGCGCTCGTCGCCTGCCGCCCCGCCGCGATCCTCAATGCTGCTGTCTCCATCTCCGGCCGCTATCCCAACCTCGGTCCCCAGATCCTCATCGACGCCGGGATCCCCCTCATCGACGATCTGGGGCCGGATGTGATGAGCCTGTCCGAAGGCAGCAAGGTGCGGATCGCCGGGGGCGAGGTCTACGACGCGGACGGCACCCTCGTGGCCGAGGGGCAAGCCCAGACCCCGGAGACGATCGAAGAGGTCATGGAGGAGGCGCGTGCCGGGCTCTCGGTCCAGTTGGAAGCCTTCGCCGCCAACACCATGGACTACATGCGCCAGGAACGCGAACTCCTTCTCGACGGCATCGGCGTGCCGGAGATCCGCACGAACCTGGACGGCCGCCACGCGCTCATCGTGGTGCGTGGCTACCACTACCGCGAAGACCTGAACATGCTGCGGTCTTACATCCGCGAGTACCGCCCGGTGCTCATCGGGGTGGACGGCGGAGCCGACGCGATCCTGGAAGCCGGACACAAGCCGGACATGATCGTGGGGGACATGGATTCCGTCTCCGACGAGACACTGCTCAGCGGCGCCGAGATCGTGGTCCACGCCTACCGCGACGGACGCGCTCCGGGACGGGAGCGGGTGGAACAACTGGGCCTGGAGCCGGTGGTCTTCCCGGCCACCGGCACCAGCGAGGACATCGCCATGCTCCTCGCCGACGACAAGGGCGCAGAACTGATCGTGGCGGTCGGCACCCACGACACCCTGGTGGAGTTCCTCGACAAGGGCCGGGCCGGCATGGCCTCCACTTTCCTCACCCGGCTCCGAGTGGGCGGCAAACTGATCGACGCCAAGGGTGTGTCCCGGTTGTATCAGCACCGCATCTCCAACTGGCAGTTGACCGGGCTTGTCCTGGCCGGGTTGGCCGCCCTCATCACGGCGTTGGCCGTCACCCCTGCCGGGCAGACCATCTTCGGCATCTTGCTCGCCCGGCTCGATGACATCGTCTCGTGGTTCCGCGGCCTGTTCGCGGCGATGTTCTGAGGCGATATGCACCTGGAGGACCGCACGTGATCGACTTCCGCTATCACATCGTCTCGCTCATCGCCGTCTTCATGGCGCTGGCTGTCGGCATCGTCATCGGCGCCGGCCCGTTACGCGACTACCTCGCCGAAGAACTCTCCGGTCAGGTGGACCAGTTGCGGGTGGAGCGTGAAGAACTGCGTCAAGCGCTGGAGGAGGCAGAGGCGGATAACGCCGAGACCGCGCAGTTCGTCGCCGCGGCCAGCCCCGCGCTGCTCGACGGCGTGCTGGACGGGCGCACCGTCGCCGTGGTGCAGTTGCCGGCAGCCGACGGCGACGTCGTGGACGCCGTGCTGGGCCGTCTCGACCAGGCCGGCGCGCAAGTCAGCGCCCGGGTGGAACTGACGCCAGACTGGACCGATCCGGGGCAGCGGGCCTTCCGCTCCGGTATCGCCGGCAACATCGCGCCGTATCTCAACCCGCAACCCGGCGACGACGCCAGTACCGACCACATTCTGGGTATGGCGCTCGGACAGGCGCTGACGCTCCGAGACCCGGACAACCTTACCGAAGCCTCTGAACAAGCAGCGGCGATGTACGACCTGCTCATCTCATCCGAACTCGTCGGTGAGATCGACGAACCCGCCGAACCGGCGTACGCAACGGTCGTGATCGCAGGTCCGCGGGAGGCGGAGGATGCCGAGGAGGTCGCTCAGGAGAACGCTGCCCTGACGGTCACCCTCAGCGGATTGGCCCAGACCGGCGAAGGCAACGTTCTTGCCGGACCGGCCCGCGCTGAAGGCGACCTCTTGCTGTCGGTGCGGGAGCAGGAGGCGCTATCGGCGTCGATCAGCACCGTGGACGGGGCCGACCTCATCACCGGGCAGGTCACCGTTCCGCTCGCACTCGCGGCGGACATCGCCGGAGACAGCCAGGCGTACGGCACCGCGGATAGCGCCGAGGCAGGGCTGCCCGAGGAGATCGACCTGATGCCGCCGAACCCGGAGGACTTCGCACCCGGATCGCCGGATGCGCCGGCCTCCGACGATGCCGACGCCGAGCAGGACGGCGAAGACCCGGGCGGCGAAGTTGAGGATGGGTCGACCGACGGCGGCACGCAGGACTCCGGCGGTGAGCAGCCCGACGGGGAGTCCGGATGAGCCGTGCCGGTGCCTGCGTGCTGGGGGCTGCATTTACCCTCGGGACCCGGGAGCTGGTCCGCGCACTCAGCCGCGCAGATGAGCCGCGGCTCACCCGTACCAATTTCCGCGGACGGCGGGTCAACTTGGCCGGCGGCCTGGGCACCGCAGCCGGAGCGGTGGCAGCAGCAGCCGGCGTCGGGGGCCACGAAGGTGCGGCAGCGGCATTCGTCACCGCGTCCGCCGGCGCGCTCGGCGCGATCGACGACCAGAACACCCGGGCCGCGGACAAAGGCTTGCGCGGGCATCTGCGCGCGCTGACCGAGGGCCGGTTGACCACCGGTGCGGCGAAACTCCTGGGCATCTCCGGCGCAGCCATTGTCGGAGCGGCACTGGCAACGCGGGCACGGCCCACCGGCCCCGCCCCCGGCTCGCTCGCACGGATGGCAGGCCGTGGCACCATCGCCCGCGTCGCTGACGTGTTGTCCTCCGCGGCCCTCATCGCCGGCTCGGCGAACCTGCTCAACCTCTTCGACCTGCGGCCGGGGCGAGCGCTCAAGGCCGGTGCCGTATTGAGCGTGCCCGCTGTCCTCAGCCGCGGCGCCGGCGGCCACCTCGCCACTGGTGCGCTTGCCGTCATCGCCGCTTCCTGGCCGACGGATCTGGCCGAGGAGACCATGCTCGGCGACGCCGGCGCCAACGCCCTGGGTGCACTGGTGGGCACCGCCCTGACGCTGCACCCCGACCGGAGGCTGCGCGGGGCTGTGTTGACGGCTGTGGTCACCTTGACCGTACTGAGTGAGAAGGTGAGCTTCTCCCAGGTGATCGAGCGCACGCCGCCGTTGCGCGCACTGGATGCCTGGGGTCGATCCGGGTGAGGGCGCGCTATCTACTGGGCGGCATCGCCGGAGCCGCCACGCTCATCGCCGCCCTGACCGTGGTGTCCCGGGTGCTGGGCTTCGGGCGGTGGCTGGTGCAGTCCGCCACGGTCCAGGCCAGCGCCGTAGGTACCGCATACGGCGCCGCCAACCTCGTCCCCAACGTGCTCTACGAGGTCGTGGCCGGCGGTGCGCTGGCCGGAGCAGTGATTCCTGTGCTGGCCGGCCCCATCGCACGCCGTCTGCGCGGTGAGGTCGATCAGATCGCCTCGGCGTTGATGACGTGGGCGGTGGTGGCGCTGACGCCGGTGGCATTGGCACTCGGGTTGTTCGCCCGTCAGATCGCCGGTCTGCTCCCCACACCCGCGGGTGCCGACGCGGCCGCCCAGGCGGATCTGATCACGTACTTCCTCATCGTCTTCTCCCCCCAGATCGTGCTCTACGGCGTCGGCGTGGTGCTGACCGGGATATTGCAGGCACACAAGCGTTTCCTCGCCCCCGCGCTCGCGCCGATCATGTCCACGCTCGTGGTCATCGTCACCTATCTCGCTTTCGGCTATCTGGCCGACGGTCTGCAGAACCAGCCCGGTCAGCTCTCCGACCTCGCCCTGGCGGTGTTGGCCTGGGGCACCACCGCCGGCGTGGCCGCGTTGGCGCTGCCCCTGTTGATCCCGGTGTGGCGGATCGGGGTGCGTCTACGGCCGACCTTCCGCTTCCCGCCCGGAGTGGCCAGGCGGGCCCGGGCGTTGGCCGTGGCCGGCGTCGGGGCGCTGCTGGCGCAGCAGGTCTCAGTCCTGGTGGTGATGCTGCTGGCGCTGGATCGTGGCCAGGACGGCACGATCAACCTGTTCCAGTGGTCCCAGGCGGTCTACTGGTTGCCCTACGCGGTCCTGGTGGTGCCGCTCGCCACCGCGGTCTATCCGCGCTTGGCGGAACTGGCCAGCCATCACGACCTGGCACCGTTCGCTCGGGTCGCGGAAACCTCCACCCGGGCGGTGCTGGCCGTGTCCTTCGCCGGCGTGGCAGGGTTGATTGCCGTCGCGCCGGCGGTGGCGCAGGTCTTCGCGATCTGGAACGACACCACCGGGATGGCCTCGGCCCTGACCTGGATGGCACCCGGTGTGGTGGGCTTGGGGCTGATATTCCACGTCAGCCGGGTGCTGTACTCCATGGACCGTGCCCGGGCGGCGCTGGTGGGCACATCCCTTGGGTGGGTGGCGGTCTCGGCGGCAGCGGTGATCGCGGTGCGACTGTTGGCGCCCACCGGGGGAGACAGCCCGGCGACGTTGGTGGGTCTGGGACTGGCGCACAGCATCGGCATGAGCATCGCCGCCGTCGCGCTGCTGGGCGCATTCGCTCAGGTCGTCCACAGACCGGTGCTTCGACCGATGCTCCGGTCGGTGCTCTGCGCGGGCGCCGGGGCCGCGCTGGGAGGTGCGATCGGCCGCGTGGCCACCGATACCGTCATGACGCTCGGGGGACCGTCCCCGATCGCTGCCATCATGGCCGGAATGCTCGGTGCCGTAGTCTCGATGGGATTGGTTGCCGTGGTGGTCGCCGTCGGTGACCGCGGCACCATCAACGTGTTCAGGAGAGTGCGTCGCTGATGAGGATCATGCAACTGACCGGAACCACCACCGGGGGAGCCGGCCGGCACGCCCAGGACCTGACCCGCGGACTTCGCGAAGAGGGCCATCGCACGGTACTGGCCGGGCCTGCGAACGTGGTCTGCGCAGTGGAGTCGCCGACCGCGATCATCGACATCGCCGAACGGCCCCGGCCAACGGACCTGCGAACGCTCATCCGGTTGCGTGCGGTGGCCGCCGGTGCGCAGGTGGTGCACGCCCACGGGTTGCGCGCCGGCGGGCTGGCAGCGCTGGCATTGCTCGGGCGGCGCCGTCCGGCCCTCGTGGTGACTTTGCACAACAAACCTGTTGGCGGTAGCGCCGTGCGATCCGTGGGGGCGGCCCTGGAGCGGTTGATCGCCAAGCGGGCGCAGGCGGTCTTGGGTGTCTCCGGGGACCTGGTGGAGCGAATGCGAGACCTGGGGGCCGCGCGGGCGGAACGAGCGTTGGTCCCGGCGCCTTTCCCGCCGGATCAGGCCGTGGAGGGGGCATCCCCTGAGGCCGAGGAATTATCGAGGCTGCGCGCCGAACTCCAGTTGCACGAGGACACACCGGTGGTGCTGACGCTGGCCCGACTGGCGCCCCAGAAAGGGCTGGACCTACTGGCCCGGGTCGCGGCCGAGCTCGAGCGGCTGGTGCCCGGGGTTCGGTGGTTGATTGCCGGGGGAGGCCCGCTGGGCCCGGAGTTGGCGGCCCGCAGCGAAGCGGAAGGGCTGCCGCTGCACCTGCTGGGCCACCGCAGTGACGTGCCGGCTCTGCTGGCACTGGCCGACGTCGTCGTGTCCACCAGTTCCTGGGAAGGGCAGCCGCTGAACCTGCAAGAGGCGCTGCGCGCCGGGCGACCGATCGTGGCGACGGACGTGGGGGGCACCGGCGAGGTCACCGCGGAAGCAGCCCGGTTGGTTCCCTATGGTGACGCCGCCGGGCTTGCCGCACAGATCACTGAACTCTTGACCGACCGCCAGCAGGCCGAGGAGCTGGGAACGGCCGCCCGTCGGCGCGCAGCAGAACTACCCAGTCGCGCCGACACGCTCCGTCAGGTGCAGCGCTGCTACCACGAGGTGATCTAGCCCTCCGGCGCGGAGTCTGGATCGCTGTTAGCATGGGAGTCCGTGGTGATCTCTTCGGACCGGTACCCCGGTAACTTACCCCCCGTTCCCCGGCACATCTTCGTCACCGGAGGAGTGGCATCCTCTCTGGGCAAAGGCCTCACCGCGGCTAGCCTGGGCCATCTGCTCGCCTCCCGCGGCATGCGGGTAACGATGCAGAAACTCGACCCGTACATCAACGTCGACCCGGGCACGATGAACCCGTTCCAGCACGGTGAGGTGTTCGTCACCGAGGACGGTGCGGAGACAGACCTGGATATCGGTCACTACGAACGCTTCCTGGACGCCAACCTGAGCGCTGAGGCGAATGTGACCACCGGGCAGGTCTACTCCACCGTGATCGCCAAGGAGCGGCGCGGGGAGTATCTGGGGGACACGGTGCAGGTGATCCCCCACATCACCGACGAGATCAAGCGGCGGATGCGTGCCCAGGCTGATCCCGGGCCGGGGGAGCAGGCACCGGACGTCATCATCACCGAGATCGGTGGGACCGTCGGGGACATCGAGTCGTTGCCGTTTCTGGAAGCGGCCCGGCAGGTACGGCAGGACATCGGCCGCGACAACTGCTTCTTCCTGCACGTCTCGCTGGTGCCGTACCTGGGGCCCAGCGGTGAACTCAAGACCAAACCGACCCAGCACTCGGTAGCCGAACTACGCAGCATCGGTATCCAACCCGACGCCATCGTCTGCCGCGCGGACCGGGACATCCCCGAATCGGTGAAGGTCAAGATCGCGGCCATGTGTGACGTGGAACGTGAGGCGGTCATCACCTGCATCGACGCCGCCAGCATCTATGACATCCCCAAGGTCTTGCACGGAGAGGGTCTGGATGCGTATGTGATCCGGCGGCTGGACATCCCGTTCCGGGACGTGCAGTGGGAGCAGTGGCACACCCTGTTGGAACGCGTGCATCGACCCGCGCACAACGTCGAGATCGCCCTGGTCGGCAAGTATGTCGACCTGCCCGACGCCTACCTGTCGGTCACCGAAGCGGCCCGGGCCGGCGGGTTCGCGCAGAACGCGGGAGTGAAACTCCGCTGGGTCCCCGCCGATGATTGCCTGACGCCGGAAGGGGCCCGGAAGGCCCTCACCGGGGTGGACGCCGTGCTGGTGCCCGGAGGCTTCGGCGTCCGCGGTATCGAGGGGAAACTCGGCGCATTGCGGTGGGCCAGGGAGAATCAGTTGCCCACGCTGGGTCTGTGCCTCGGATTGCAGTGCATGGTCATCGAGTTCGCCCGGAACGTGCTCGGGCTGGAAGGAGCCTCCTCCACCGAGTTCGACCCGAGTACCGCCCACCCGGTGGTCGCCACCCTGGCCGAACAGGAGCAGTTCGTCGACGGCGAGGGCGACCTGGGCGGCACGATGCGCCTGGGCTCCTACCCCGCCGTGCTGGAGCCCGGTTCAGTGGTGGCGCAGGCCTACGGCAGTCAGCACATCACCGAGCGGCATCGGCACCGGTACGAGGTGAACAACACCTACCGGGAGGAGTTGGCTGCTGCGGGGTTGCGGGTGTCCGGGCAGTCACCGGATGCCACGCTGGTGGAGTTCGTCGAACTGGACGCCAACGAGCACCCGTTCTACGTCGCCACCCAGGCCCACCCAGAGTTCAAGTCCCGGCCCACCCGTGCCCACCCGCTGTTCGAAGGACTGGTCGCGGCGGCCCTGGACCGGCAGCGGCAGAGCAGACTCGTTGAGGTCGAGCCCGCACCGGTCCAGGAATGATGTCCGACCACTGCGGTGATGGTGATCCCCCTGCCGTTGGGGGTGTCGGTGCCGTGGGGGATGTGGCTGCGGCGGGAACTGCCGCCGTGGGGGATGCCGCTGCGGTGCGGGACACCGGCGCGGACCTTCCTGCCGGGCCACTGCAGGAGATCCACCGGGGGGCGATCTTCGATCTGGTCCGCCAGCATGTGGACCTGGGACCCGGTGGCCGCGTGGTTCGAGAGTTCGTGCGCCATCCCGGGGCCGTGGCGGTAGTCGCACTCGACCCCCACGGGCGGGTACTGCTGTTGCGGCAGTATCGCCACCCGGTGCGCTCCTATTTGTGGGAGGTGCCGGCCGGGTTGCTGGACGTGCCCGGGGAGGACCTGCTCGCGGCGGCCGCCCGGGAACTCGCCGAGGAAGCCGACCTGCTGGCCGGACGGTGGCACACGCTGGTGGACTACTACACCAGCCCGGGTGCCTCCGACGAGGCGGTCCGGGTGTTCCTGGCACGGGATCTGAGACCGGTCCCGGAAGCCGACCGTCATCGCCGGGAGGCGGAAGAGGCCGACATGGCTTTCGAGTGGGTGCCGCTGAGTGCTGCGGTGGAAGGGGTGCTCAGCGGTCGCATCCACAACCCCAGCGCGGTGGTCGGCGTATTGGCCGCACACACACTCTCCGCGCGCGGTTGGACGGGACTGCGAAGCCCTGAGGCGCCCTGGCTCGTGCAGCGTTCGACGTAGGCAAAGCCCCTCCTGCGGCGGGCGAATCCCGGTTTCAGTGCGGGCACACACTCTCCTTCCCTCGGGGGAGGAAATGTCCGCCCCGGGGCCGATGTCCCGGGGCCGGCGGGCCGTTAGGTTGGGACCGCCCGAGACGAAGGAGATGGCCGTGCGCCAAGCAGCACCCGAACCGGCGGCATCCGGCGCGCCGACCGTTCCGCGCCCACCGCGCCACCGGGTCGCTCCGGCCGCGCGGCGATACTGGTTGTTCTCCCGCGGGCTCCTGCTCGCTGCCGGCCTCGCCGCGACGTTGGTTCCGGCGTGGCTGTGGGTCGCGGGCCGCACCTGGCTCCTCGTGGCTGCCGGGGTGATCACCGTGGTCCTGCTCCCCAGCGTGCTCGTCGCGCCATGGCTGCGATACCGCACGCACCGGTGGGAGGCCACCGGCACCGCGGTGTACTCCCGCACCGGGTGGCTTGGCCGACAGTGGCGGATCGCGCCGCTGTCGCGGGTCCAGACGGTCGAAGCCAAGCGCAATCTGCTGCACCGGATGCTCGGGCTGGCTGCGGTCTCGGTCACCACCGGATCTGCTCAGGGTGCGGTTCAGATCCAGGGCATCGACGCCAAGGTCGCTGACGAATTGGTCGCCGAGTTGACCGACGCCGTCGAGCAAACCCTCGGGGACGCCACGTGAGGCCGACGACGACGCACACCCAGCCCGAGGAGCGCTCCCCAGAGCCGATCGACGGGCAGGCGGCCGCGACCGCCGCGAGTGCGCCTGAAGTCCCTGCCACGAGCGATGCTGACGCCCCAGCGGGGGAAGCCCATGAGCCTGCCTGGCGCACACTCAGCCCGTGGATCATTCCCGCCGCGTTCCTGCGCATGTTGGTCCGCCTTATCCCGCCCGCAGCGGGGTGGTGGTTCTTCAACACCGACAACGACTTCGCCCGGTACCCGGTGATTGGGCTGACGGTGCTGGCAGTGATCAGTCCGGCCAACCAGGCGGTGAACTATCTGAAGGTGCGTTACCGGCTGACCGCAGAGGAGTTGCAGCATGTCACCGGGCTCCTGGTGCGCCGCAAGAACCGAATACCGCTACACCGGATCCGCACGGTGGACATCACCGCGCCGCTGAGCAACCGCCTCTTCGGACTGACGGTGCTGCGGGTGGGAACGGGCGGCAACTCCTTCACCGGGGAAGGCAGTGTGGCGCTGGACGGATTGCCGCGGGCCAGGGCAGTGGCGCTGCGAACTGAGTTGGTGCGCCGCGGCGCCCCCGAAGCGGCGTCCTCGACGGATCCGAGCGTGGCGGAGATGCAAGGTGAGCCGGTGCAGACGCTGCGATGGCGGTGGATCGTCTACCACATGATCGGCGCTTCACTGATCGCCGGTCCGCTGTCCGTGATCGGCACCACGTACGGGGTGGTGTCGCTGGTTGGCCGCGAGGAGTGGGTGGGGAACCAACTAGGCGCACTGCTGGACCGGGTGCCCTGGACCGCGTGGGCGGTTGTCTCGGTGGCACTGGTGATCGTCGTGGGGCTGCTCGCCGGTGCGCTGACGTTCACCGAGGCGTGGTGGAAATATCGGTTGGTGCGCGAACCTGGTGGCCGGTTCCTGGCCAGTCGGGGGTTGCTCACGACTCGCTCATTCACCGCCGACCGCGACCGATTGCGCGGAGTGACGGTGACTGAGCCCCTACTCACCCGGCTCCTCCGCGGCGCCCGACTGACTCCGGTGATGACCGGCGTGAGCATCGCCCAGATGGTGACCGAGAGTTCGGTCATGCTCCCCACCACTACCCGGCAGGTGGCGGTGCGGGTGGCGAACCTCCTGTCGGACGCACGCGTGCTCGACGACGAGGGGCGCCCGGCGTTCGGCGCCCTGCGTCAGCATCCGCCGGCAGCCCGGCGACGCGCGGTGGGCCGTTATCTGCTGGCGATAGCGGCGATCGGCCTGCCATTGGGACTCGGAGTCTTCTTGCACTGGTGGAGCGCCTGGACACTACTTCTGCCGGCAGCATTGCTACCACTTGGAGTAGCAGCCGGGATCGGCTACTACCGCGCACTTGGGCACGCGTTGCGAGGGGAGTACCTGTACCTCCGCTGCGGGTTCTTCAACCGTCGTACCGATGTGCTGCAGACCAGGGGCATCAACGGCGCGCACGTCACCCAGAACCCGATCCAGCGGCTGCTGGGGTTGGCCTCGATCACCGTGACCACGGCCGCCGGGGACCAGGGGTACACCGGGGTTGATCTGGACGTCGCCGACGCCACCGCGTTGGCCGCGACCCTCACCGGGGAGGAACTATCGCTGCCTGAGTGACCACCCAGCCTGCGCAACCGCCGATCGCGGCTTTCCAACGGCGGGCTGCGAGGTTGGCCACCGTGGTCCCGGCACGCGGTGCATCTTCTCCTTCGCCCTCGGAAGGGGTATCAGGCTGCGGGGGAGCAGAACCGAGACGCCGCGGAGCGGCAACAGGACACCGGTGAGCGACAATCAGGCCGCAGAGCGGCGTCAGGCTGCAGGAGCGGTAGTCAGGCCGCGGAGGCGGCGCAAAATCAGGATGCGGCGACCGGCGGCTGCTGTACGGCCGATATGTCGGGCTGCGGTTCCGTCGTCGTTCGCACCCGCAACCCGGTGATGGCGAAGGCGACGGCCGCGATCAGCACCGCTGCCGCGAACAGGTGGATTCCTACTAGCAGTTCCGGCAGCCCGGTGAAGTACTGCGCGTAGCCGACCACCGCCTGCGCGAGCGTCACCGCCAGCAGGATCCAGACCCGCCGTCGCGCCCGTGCCAACTCGGCTGCCGCGCCACCGGCGGGTCGGGCCCGGTGCAGGACCACCAGCAACGCCGCCACGATGGCGGTGAACACCCAGGCCGAACCCGCGTGGATGCGGGCCACCAGCACCGGATCAACCGCGAACCGGTAACCGACGTTCTCATCGCCGGAATGCGGCCCGGCGCCGGTGACGACTACCCCGAGCACCACCAGGACCACTGTCGTCACCGCCAGTGCCACAGCCAAGGGCCGCAACGCGCTCACACCGGTCGCAGCCAACGGACGCGCCGGACCATCACCCTCGTGCACCCGGGCAACGAGATACGCCGATAGCGTGACGAGGGCACCGGAGAGCAGGAAGTGGGATCCGACCACAGCCGGATGTAGGTCCACCCAGACGGTCACGCCCCCGACGAAGGCCTGCAGCAGCACACCGGCGACGATGCCGACAGCCAACGCTTCGAGCGGCCGACGGCGGGACTCGGGCCGGGAGCGGCCGTGCAGCAGCATCAACACGGCGAGCAGGAGGGCCGCGAGGAGCACCACTCCCGCGAGGGCTCGGTTGGCGAACTCGATCAGGCCATGGTAATCGGCGGCATCGCGCACCTGCGGGGTGAACTGCCCGGGTTCGCAATTGGGCCACGTGGAACAGCCCAGCCCCGAACCGGTCAGCCGCACCGCCCCGCCGGTGACGATGATGCCGATCTGCGCGATCAGATTGGCCCAGGCCACCTTGGGGATCAGTCGGTTCATACGCTCAGGACCCACCTTCTCAGGATACGTGCTGAAAACCCCTACCTGCGCCGCCTCGTGGCACCGGCCACACCGCCGACCGCAGATTCACGCTGGTACTGCTCAGTGCCAGCGGAACCAGCGCAGAGCCGCGGCGGTGAACACGGCCGCCCACGCAAGGAGGACTGCGGCACACAGACCCGTCGTGGCCAACTCCAAACTCATCGCCGCGCGCAACCCGTCACCCAACGCCGCCGAGGGCAGCCATCCTGCTCCGGTCGGAAGCAGTACCCCACCGCCGATCGCCATCAGCACCCAGAGCAGGTTCGCGCCGGCGAGCACGGCTTCGGTGCGCAACGTGCCGGCGACCAGCATGGCCAGTGCGGTGAAGGCGGCCGTACCTGCAGCGAACGGCACCGCCGCCAGGGCCAGCCCGGCCAGGGGAGGGCGCCAACCCAGAGCGAAGGCCAGGCCCGCCAGTAGCACGATCTGCACCACCTGGACGAACGCGACACCCAGCACCTTGCCGGCCAACAACCCGCCGCGGCCCAGAGGAGTGGTGGCCAGCAACCGCAACGCCCCGGCGCGCCGGTCGAAACCGGTGGCGATCGCCGGGCCCGTGAAGGCGCTGGAGATGACCGCCAGCGCCAGTACACCCGGGGCGATCAGGTCGATACGCTCCTGGCCCGGCTGCAACGGCAGGCTGATGACATCGGTAGCGGACAGCACGACTAGGAACAGCGCCGGCAGGATGGCGGTGAGGAGCAACTGCTCACCGTGCAGCAGCACGGTGCGGACCTCGAACAACGCTTGGGAGAACACCATCCGGTACCACGGAGCGGCCCCGGGATCAGGCGCCCAGCGTGTGCTACCGGCCCTGGGCTGGGTGCTGCTCATGGAGCCTCCCGGCTGTGGTTCCCGGATCCGTCCGACTCCGGTCCCATCGATCCGTCCGCTGCCGGAGTGTCAGGGTTCAGAACGGAATCCTTCTGGGTCAGTTCCAAGAACACCTCCCGCAGCCCGCGACCGGTGACCACCTCCAGACCGTGCTCGTGCGCCACCGCCCGCACCGCACCTAATGCGGCGCGGTCAAACTCCCCCCGCAGCGTGACCTCACGAACTGTGCTCCCGGATGCGGCGCCGATCGTCCTCCCGGGCCCGTCCCCGGCTGCGCTTCCGGCGGGGTCGCCGGCGGCCGCGGACAGTTCGCCCGGATCACCGGCCGCGACCACCCGGCCCTGATCGATGATCACCACCTGATCGGCCAACGCCTCGGCCTCTTCCATCACATGGGTGCTGAGCACCACCGAGGTCCCGTCGGCCCGCAGTTGCCGGATGAGCTCCCACACCACCTCGCGGCCGTGCGCGTCGAGCCCCGCGGTCGGTTCGTCGAGGAACACCAGCTCCGGGCGCCCCACCAGGGCCAGCGCCAGGGCCAGCCGCTGGCGTTGCCCGCCGGAGATCCGCCGCACCGACGTGCGGGCGAACTCATCGATTCCCAGCAGCCGGGCCAGTTCGGCGGTGTCTCGGGGGCGGGCGTAGAACCGGGCAACGTGTTCCAACAGCGCCCGGGCGTGGGCCATTACCGGCAGCCCCCCGTCCTGGATCATGACCCCGACTCGCGGCCGCAACGCCCCGCCGTCGGCCTGCGGGTCCAGGCCGAGCACGCGTACCTGTCCGGTGTCGGCGCGCAACAGCCCTTCGCAGACCAGCATGGTGGTGGTCTTGCCGGCACCGTTCGGCCCGAGGATGGCCGTGATGCGGCCGGCCGGGGCTTGCCAGGACAATTCCCGCAGCACCGGCGTGGAGCCGAAACTCAGGCTCACCCGGTCGAACTGCACGCAGGGGACGGACACCTGATCCAGCCTAAACTGGGGGAGTGTCTTCGACCCAACCTGGGTATCTCGCCCGGTGGACTTGAGGGCCTCGCCCGGGGACCTCCCCCGGTGCGCGTGGAGGCCTCGCCCGAGGGCCTGGAGGCCTCGCCTGGGCGGCATGATCGGGGCCGGCCGGAGCACCGTGCGGGGAGGACCTTGGCTCCCAGCGGGCCCGCCGTGTGACCCGACTCACTTAGGGGACCCTTGCTTGCAACCGACGATTTGAGCAACGAGAATGTTAAGTAATTCGGGGGATCGACCGTAGTGGAGGTGCAGCGCCCATGAGCCATGTGGTGAGCGAACCTGAAACGACCACACGGGAACGCGTGCTGAACCTCGTCGTACAGCGCGGTCCGATCCGGGCCGCCGAGTTGGCGGCCGAACTCCAGTTGACCTCCGCGGCGATCAGGCGTCACCTGACCGCACTGGAGGAGGAGGGGCAGATCACCGTTCGCCCAGAGGTGCCGGTAGCGCCGCGTGGTCGCGGCCGGCCCGCGAAACGGTACATCGCCACCACCGAGGCACACACCAATCTCCCCGAGGGTTATTCGCGCGCAGCGGTAATGGCAATCGAACAGTTGCGCGACCGGCTCGGTGAGGAAGCGGTCGAGGAGTTCGCCGACCGGCGTGCCGATGAGCTGGTCCGCCGCTATCGCAAAGGCGTGGACTCGGCCGGTTCCGACCCTGCGCGACGCGCGGATGCGTTGGCCGAACTGCTCAGCAAGGATGGCTATGCTGCCTCGACGCGACCGGTGGGCGACGGCCTCGCGGTCCAGTTGTGCCAGGGCCACTGCCCGATCCACGACATCGCGGCGCAATACCCCCAGATGTGCGAGTCCGAGACCCGTGCGTTCTCGGAACTACTCGGCGTGCACGTGCAGCGACTGGCCACCTTGGCCGGTGGTGAGCATGTGTGCACAACGCACGTTCCGCCCGGCGTGCCACACGTCCCGACCCCGTCACCGGACCGTGACGACATGGAAGGAAATTGATGACGACCACCACACCGCAACAGGCCGGCCAGCCTCGCGAGCAACTCAGCCAGGAAGAGGCGATCGCCTCCTTCGGTTCCTACCAGTTCGGCTGGAGCGACCCCGATGTCGCCGGTGCCTCCGCACGGCGCGGGCTGGACGAGGACGTCGTTCGCGACATCTCCCGGTTGAAGGACGAACCGGAGTGGATGCTCAAGCGTCGGCTGCGCGCGTTGAAACTCTTCGACAAGAAGCCGATGCCCGAGTGGGGCGCGGACCTGTCCGGCATCGACTTCGACAAGATCAAGTACTTCGTGCGGTCCACCGAGAAGCAGGCCACCACCTGGGAGGACCTGCCCGAGGACATCAAGAACACCTACGACAAGCTGGGGATCCCGGAGGCGGAGAAGCAGCGGCTGGTCGCCGGTGTGGCGGCCCAGTACGAGTCCGAGGTCGTGTACCACCAGATCAACGAGGAACTTGAGCGCCAGGGTGTCATCTTCATGGACACCGACACCGCGCTGAAGGAGCACCCGGAGTTCTTCGAGGAGTACTTCGGGACCGTCATCCCCTCCGGTGACAACAAGTTCGCCGCGCTGAACACCTCAGTGTGGTCCGGCGGATCCTTCGTCTACGTCCCGCCCGGGGTGCACGTGGAGATTCCACTGCAGGCCTACTTCCGGATCAACACCGAGAACATGGGCCAGTTCGAGCGGACCCTGATCATCGCCGACGAAGGCTCCTACGTGCACTACGTCGAGGGCTGCACGGCCCCGATCTACAAGACCGACTCCCTGCACTCCGCGGTGGTGGAGATCATCGTGAAGAAGGACGCCCGCGTCCGCTACACCACGATCCAGAACTGGTCCACCAACGTGTACAACCTGGTGACCAAGCGCGCCACCGTGGCCGCCGGCGGCAACATGGAGTGGGTCGACGGAAACATCGGCTCCAAGGCCACGATGAAGTACCCGGCGATCTACCTCATGGGTGAACACGCTCGCGGCGAGACGCTGTCCGCGGCGTTCTCGGGTGCCGGCCAGCACCAGGACACCGGCGCCAAGATGGTGCACATGGCTCCGCACACCTCCTCCTCGGTGGTGTCCAAGTCCGTCTCCCGCAGCGGCGGACGGTCCTCCTACCGCGGGCTGGTGCAGGTGCTCGAGGGTGCCGCGCACTCCAAGTCCACGGTGCTGTGTGATGCCCTACTGGTGGACACCGTCTCCCGTACCGACACCTACCCGTATGTGGACGTGCGCGTGGACGACGTGGAGATGGGTCACGAGGCCACCGTGTCGAAGGTGAGCGAGGACCAGCTCTTCTACCTGATGTCCCGCGGGCTGACCGAGTTCGAGGCGATGGCGATGATCGTGCGCGGCTTCATCGAGCCGATCGCGCGGGAATTGCCGATGGAGTACGCCCTGGAACTGAACCGCCTCATCGAACTGCAGATGGAAGGATCCGTCGGCTGATGAGTAGCGCCCTCCAGTCCACCTCTGCACCAGACAAGGAATCCATGAAGACCGATCACTCCGCTGCCGTCGCCGACGGCGCCCACACCCACGGCGGTCCGGAGCCCGCCGGACAGCGGTTCACCTCCTTCGACGTCGCCGACTTCCCTGTGCCCACGGGCCGGGAGGAGCAGTGGCGATTCTCTCCGGTGGACCGGTTCCAGAAGTTCTTCGCCGGGGAACTCCCCGGCGACGCCCCGACCGTGGTGGTCGATGCCGCCGAGGGCGTGCGCAGCGAGCAGGTCGGGCGCGACGACGACCGCCTCGGGCAGGTCGGCGCGCCGACCGACCGGGTCTCGGCCGCGGCCTGGAACGGCTTCAGCGAGGCCACCGTGATCACCGTGGGGAAGAACGCCACGCCTGCTCAGCCCACCTCGGTGGCGCTCACCGGCGCCGGCAACACCGACCCCGCCGCCCAGCACGTACTGATCGTGGCCGAGGAGCACTCCGAAGCCACGGTGATCCTGAACCACTTCGGTTCGGCCCAACTGGCCCAGACCGTGGAGATCGACGTGCGTGAAGGCGCCCGCCTGACTGTGGTGAGCCTGCAGGAGTGGGAACCGGGCAGCGTGCACCTGGGTGCCCACCGCTCCCGGGTGGGCCGGAACGCCAAACTGAAGCACGTCGTCGTCACCCTGGGTGGGGACGTGGTGCGGTTGACGCCGGACGTGGCGCTGACCGAACCCGGCGGTGAGGTCGAGAAGATCGGCATGTACTTCACCGACAGCGACCAGCACCAGGAGCACCGCCTGCTGGTGGACCACCAAGCCCCCAACTGCATCTCCCGGGTCACCTACAAGGGCGCGTTGCAGGGGCAGTCCGCCCACGCGGTGTGGATCGGTGACGTCGTCATCCGCTCCGAGGCCGAGGGCACCGACACCTACGAACTGAACCGCAACCTGGTGCTCACCGAGGGCGCCCGGGCGGACTCGGTGCCGAACTTGGAGATCGAAACCGGTGAGATCGAGGGTGCGGGCCACGCCAGCGCCACCGGCCGGTTCGACGACGAGCAACTCTTCTACCTGCGCGCCCGCGGCATCCCCGAGATCGAAGCACGCCGGTTGGTGGTGGTCGGTTTCTTCGCCGAACTCATCAACGAGATCGACGTGCCCGCGGTCACCGACCGACTCACCGCGGCGATCGAGGAGGAGATCCAGCAGTACGAATCGGTGTCCTCATGACAGCCCAGTACGTGTGCGACACCGGGGACTTAGACCCCGGCGAAGCCATGCGCGTGGACCTTGAGGACGTCGACGGCCGTCCGATCCCGATCGCGATCGTGCGTGATGAGGACGGCGACTACCACGCGATCTCCGACATCTGCTCCCACGGGCAGGTGAACCTCTCCGACGGAGAGGTGGAGGAAACCACGATCGAATGCTGGCTGCACGGGTCGACCTTCGACCTGCGCACCGGCAAGCCCCTGAGCCTGCCCGCAACACAACCGGTGCCGGTCTATGCAGTCTCGGTCGAGGGGGACAACGTCCTCGTCGATATCGATGTGACCGTCGGCGCCGGCGCCTGACCTGACCAACTGAGGAAGAGAAGAAACCCACAGATGTCCAAGCTCGAGATCAAGAACCTGCACGTTTCCGTCGGCACCCAGGACGGCCCCAAGCCGATCCTCAAGGGTGTGGACCTGACCATCAACAGCGGTGAGATCCACGCGATCATGGGCCCCAACGGCTCAGGGAAGTCCACCCTGGCCTACGCGGTGGCCGGCCACCCCAACTACGAAGTCACCGACGGCGAGGTGCTCCTGGACGGGGAGGACGTGCTGGAGATGGAGGTGGACGAACGCGCCCGCGCCGGTCTGTTCCTGGCGATGCAGTACCCGGTGGAGGTTGCCGGGGTGTCGGTATCCAACTTCCTGCGCACCGCCAAGACCGCGATCGACGGCGAAGCACCGCCGCTGCGCACCTGGATGCAGGACATGAACAAGGCGATGCAGAACCTGCAGATGGGTTCGGACTTCGCCCAGCGCGATGTGAACACCGGGTTCTCCGGCGGAGAGAAGAAGCGCCACGAGATCCTGCAGATGCAGTTGCTCAAGCCGCGGATCGCCATCCTGGACGAGACCGACTCCGGGCTGGACGTGGACGCGTTGCGGATCGTCGGTGAGGGCGTGAACAACGCCCAGGCCGAGACTAACGCCGGCATCGTGCTGATCACCCACTACACCCGGGTGCTGCAGCACATCAAGCCGGACTTCGTGCACGTGTTCGTCGACGGCCGGATCGCCGAGGAGGGCGGGCCGGAACTGGCTTCCCAGCTCGAGGCGGAGGGCTACGCGAAGTACACCACCGCCGCAGCCTGAAATCAGTGAACAGTTGCGGCCCAGGGCCGCGGGAAGGACGCAGATGAACGCACCGGTCAGCACCCCACCGGCCGCCCTCAGCGCGGCCGAGTTGGCGGCCGTGCGTGCCGACTTCCCGCTCCTGGGCCGCACCGTTCGCAACGACCGGCCACTGATCTACCTGGACACCGCGGCCACCTCCCAGAAGCCGCAGTGTGTGATCGACGCCGAAGTGGAGTTCAACACCACCCGCAACGCCGCCGTGCACCGGGGCGCGCACGCCCTGGCCGAGGAAGCCACCGAAGCGTTCGAACAGGCCCGCAGTGCGGTCGCCGCGTTCGTGGGTGTCGACGACGGCGAGATCGTGTGGACCAAGAACGCCACCGAGGGACTCAACCTGGTGGCCTACTCGATGTCGAACGCCGCCGTCGGCCGCGGCGGTGAGGCGGCCCGGGGCCTGGCGGTGGGACCTGGTGATGAGATCGTGGTCACCGAGGCCGAGCACCACGCCAATCTGGTGCCCTGGCAGGAGTTGTGCGCCCGCACCGGAGCCACCTTGCGCTGGATCGGGGTGGACGACGACGGACGGCTCGACCTGGCCGACCTGGGCGTGATCGGACCGGCCACCAAAGTGGTGGCCTTCACCCACGCCTCCAACGTCACCGGAGCGATCTCCCCGGTGGAACAGATCGTGGCGGCCGCCAGAAAGGTCGGGGCGCTAACGGTGCTGGATGCGTGCCAGTCCGCGGCGCACCTGCCGCTGGACCTGCGCGCACTCGAGGTGGACTTCGCGGTGTTCTCCGGGCACAAGATGCTCGGGCCCACCGGCATCGGCGCGTTGTACGGACGGCGGGAACTGCTGGAGGCGATGCCCCCGGTGCTCACCGGCGGGTCGATGGTGGAAGTGGTCACGATGACCGAGACCACCTATATGCCCCCACCGCAACGGTTCGAGGCAGGCACGCAGATGGTGGCCCAGGCCGTGGCGCTGGGCACCGCGGCCAGCTACCTGAGCGAGTTGGGCATGGAGGCACTAGCGGCACACGAGGCCGCCCTGACCGAGCACCTGTTGCAGGCCGTGGGGCGGATCGACGGCATGCGGGTGCTGGGGCCCACCGACAGTGCGGACCGGATCGCCCTGGTCGCCTTCGCCGTCGAGGGTGTGCATCCCCACGATGTGGGCCAGGTGCTCGACGACGCCGGGATCGCCGTGCGGGTCGGGCACCACTGCGCCCAACCGTTGCACCGCAGACTGGGGGTGCAGTCCTCGGCGCGGGCGTCAGCGGGGATCTACACCACCCACGAGGAAATTGACGCCTTCGCCGCCGAACTGGCGAAGGTACGGGACTTCTTCCTGGGGGCAGCATGAGCGACCTGGGTCAGATGTACCAGCAGGTGATCCTGGACCACGCGAAACAGCGACACGGTCACGGGCTGCAACCCGAAGCCGACGGGGAATCCTTCCAGGTCAACCCCACCTGCGGCGATGAGGTCCGGTTGCAGGTGCACCTGGACACGGCGGGCACCGCCCCGAGGATCACGCACGTCAGTTGGGAAGGCGTGGGGTGCTCGATCTCCCAGGCATCCACATCGGTACTGAGCGACTTGATCACCGAGGTGGACGTGGCACGAGCCGATGAGATCACCGAGACGTTTCGCGCGCTGATGTCCGGGCGGGGTAAGCCACTGCCGCCGGAGCAGGAGGAATTGCTGGGAGACGGCGCCGCCTTCATCGGGGTGGCGCGCTATCCCGCCCGGATCAAGTGCGCATTGTTGGGCTGGATGGCCCTGCGGGACGCCGTTGCCCAAGCGGTGGTTGCACTCCCGGAGACGGGCACCGACACTAGGAGTACGCCATGACTGAGGAAACTATGACTGACATCGAGATCGAGAACGAGTACCAGCCGCCCGCCGGGGTCCCCACCGCCGCCGATGTGGAAGAAGCGCTGCGCGACGTGATCGACCCCGAACTTGGGATCAACATCGTTGACCTGGGCCTGGTCTACGGTGTGAGCCTGGACCAGAACAACCAGGCCATCATCGACATGACCCTGACCTCTGCCGCTTGCCCGCTCACCGATGTGATCGAGGACCAGGCCGCCCAGGTGCTGGAAGGCATCACCGCAGGCTCCCGGATCAACTGGGTCTGGATGCCGCCGTGGGGTCCGGACAAGATCACCGCCGAGGGCCGCGAGCAACTTCGGGCACTGGGCTTCAACGTCTGAGGCCGCGCACACTGGGTCTCAACACGCGCGGAGCCTCGATACGCGCTGAGCCGCGATACGCGCTGCGCCTCAGCACCTGAGGGCGCACACTTGGCCTCAACACCTGAAGCCGCGTAGTCGGCCCGACATTTGAGGGCTGGGCAGCAGCCTCAGCGCCGCCGCTTCCTGGTGTGCCGGTGACCCCGTAGTAGGCCGGGTGCTAAACGGTGTACCACTGCGGCGATCACCGCGATCAGGACGCATTGGATGACGTCGAACGGTAACCGCGCGGCCATGGTGGCGAACAGGGCCCATCCGTCCACGTCGGTCCCGGTGGTGACCGTCCAGCAACCGCCGACGTAAACCACCGCCACCCCTGCCAGGGCAGCCACGAAGAACCACCCGAAGAAATACCATGACGCCGTGACCGGCGAGCGTAACCACGCGTGCCGGGCGCTGATGGCCCCGGTGATCAGTACCGCTGCCGGCAGACTCAGCAGCACCCCTGCCCAGGGGCCGTCCAAATAGGCCTGCACCCCCTCAGCGCCCACGGCCGCGCCGATCAACCCGAGCACCAGGTACAGCACCGCCGCCAGCACGCCGCGCACCGGACCGAGAAGGGTCCCTGCGAGCAATGCCGCGCCCATGAACAACCACAGCGGCGCCGTCAGCACGCCGACGTGCCACTGCACCTGCGCGGCCAGCGCGATGAGCACAGCCGCCAAGGCCGTGGCAACCACACCCGCGGCGGCGTTCACGAGGTCGACGGTGGCGGCCCGGGAACTCAACGGAGCGACCTTCTGCGACCACCGCCGAGCCACTGGCGCGAGGGCGAACCACCCGTTGGT
>DATGSR010000072.1:0-4102 GCA_035302405.1 Beutenbergiaceae bacterium | reverse complement strand
AGTGTGCGCACCTCATGGCCGCCCAAATGTGCTTGCAGCGCGGTGCCGATGAGGCCGGAGGCCCCGGCGATCAGGATCTTCACCCTCCCGACCGTACTGACGTTGGCGCGAGCGTGCTTGTCGATGCTGCCGAGTCTGAGTCGCGGGCGAGGTTTCTGCACTCAGGGCCTCTCCGCAGGAAGTGCGTCCCAGGCTCAAGGCGTCTAGGCCGGAAGCGCGGGGCTACTGGGAGGGCGGTAGTTCGGGCGCGGCCTGCGTGCGCAGTTGTTCAGCACGCTGGGAGAGGACCCATTCCCCCATCTCGGGGTGGGTCAACAGGTAGAAGTCGCCGCGAGCGGCCTGCTCGAAGACGGCCTCGGCGGCCTCCAGGGCGGACATCGCGGACTCCGCTACGGCGAACATCGCTTGGCGCTCAGCAGCGGCGGCCTCGGTGTCGCCCGCCTCGCCTCCACCGGCGTCCTGGAAGATTCTGCTCTGCACCGGGCCCGGTAGCACCGCGGCAACCGTGATGTCATACCCGGCGACGTCGACCTCGAGTTTCAACGACTCGGTCAGCGCCAGGACGGCGTGCTTGGAGACAATGTACGGAGCTTGACGCGGTGCTGCGCTAACACCGCCGATCGAGGACAGGTTCCAGATATGCGCCGGGACCCCGGCCTCTGCCATCCTGGGTACCACGGACCGTACGCCGTTGAACACACCGGTGACGTTGACGTCTAGCACCCGCTGCCAGTTCTCAACAGGCGTCTCCCACAGGTAACCGAATTGCTCGATACCGGCGTTGTTGACCGCCAGGGTCACCGGACCGAGTTCGGCATAGGCACGGGCGAAGAACGCGTCGACGGAGCCGGCGTCACGTACGTCGGTGTGCACGGCGATGGCCTGAGTACCGGACGCGGTGAGGTGGTCGGCGACGCGCTTTGCCTCCTCCATGTTGACGTCGGCGATCGCCACCTTCATCCCTAGGGAGGCGCCATAGCGAGCCAGCCCCTCGCCCACTCCGGCGCCGCCCCCGGTGATCGCCATGACACCGCTTCCGTAAGCATCCTTCGCGCTCATCGCACGCTCCTTCTACTTGGTCGTGCCCTTGACCTTATGCCCGTGGCCGGGCGCCTTTGCTAGGGCGAACGTCCTTGTCGCGGGGCGCGGAGGCTGATAAGCCCGGAGATCGTGGGGCCGGCGCCGGCTGTCCTTGCCCGCTACGTCGGCGGCCGGGCGTCGCGGCGTGGGGCTGCACCCCGGTGCGAGCCAGGGGACGATGACAGGTATGGCCCGTTCTGCTTCGTCCCGTACCTGGAAGTTCCGCGGCCGGATCGCCGGTTGGGGCACTGCGAGCGGCACACGGTTCGTGGTCGGCAACTGGCACACCACCCCATTGGGCCCGTTCGCCGGTGTGATGGTGCAACGCCCCGGCGGTGAACGCTTGCTGCTCGCCCCCTCGGCGGAGGTCGCTGAGTTCGTCACCGCCACCTACGAGTTCGACGCCGTGGAGCCGGTGACGGTGACCGCCCGCCGTTACTCCTCGGACCCTGCGGCGCCCATGCGTCTCGCCCAGCCGTTGCCGCCCGGGGCGCCGACGAGCGCGGGGGAGTGGTGGCAGATCGAGGCCGGGCCCCTGTCTGCCCGGTTGCGGATTGGCACGCGCGCCCCGCTGGGCTGGATGCTGCGCGCGTTGCCCTCGGCGCTCGCGGAAGCGCCCTGGTTCAGTTACCTGACCGATCCGATCGCCCGAGTGGTGCTTCCCGGTGTCCGTACCCGAGGGTCGGCCGGTGGCGGGCGGCGTGAATATTACGGCGCGAATGACCTGCACCGGCTCGACGACGCGATCACCACGTGGGACGGGGAGGACTTGGGCGCGATGGTGCCGATCGACCCGCCGGTTGAGTTCGGTTTCGCCTCCGCTCCCGCCCGGCCGAGCGTGACCGACCTGGTCACGACGGTGCGCGGTGAGGATGCCTGACTCGCCGTTGGCGGCACGCGGCAAGCGGCACGGACCAAGCGTGGCAAGTGGCACGGACCAAGCGTGGCAAGTGGCAGCGATCAGGGTCGGTGTGGCATTCATCTGAGCGGGCGGTGAGACTGGAGCAAGTTCGATACCCCGTGAGAGGAACGTCATGCCTGAAACGATCGCCGGCATCCAGATCCCGGACAGCGCCATGGCCAGGGCCGCCACCGAACTCCTTCGGGACGTAGCCACACCGTTGGTGTTCGACCACTCCAGGCGGGTGTACTTGTTCGCTGCCCTGCGGGGCCAGCAACAGGGCTTGGAGTATGACCCCGAACTGCTGTACGTCGGGGCCATGTTCCATGACCTGGGTCTCACCGAAACCTACCGCCGCACCGACCAGCGCTTCGAGATCGACGCCGCCGACGAGGCCCGCCGCTTCCTCCTGGAGCATGGAACCGACCCGGCGGATGCTGAGACGGTCTGGACGGCGATCGCGTTGCACACCACACCGGAGATCCCGCTGCATATGGCCCCGGAGGTGGCCCTGGTGACCCGCGGGGTGGAACTTGACGTGCTCGGGATCGGCTACGACGCGATCACCGATGAGCAGCGCCAAGCCGTGGTGGAGGCCCACCCGCGCCCGGACTTCAAGAACCAGATCCTGGCTGCCTTCACCGAAGGGTTGAAGGACCGTCCGCACACCACGTTCGGCAACGTCAAAGCCGATGTCCTGGCCCATTTCCTGCCCGGCTTCGAGCGCACCGACTTCGTGGAGGTCATCCGCGCCAATGCCTGGCCCGAGTGAGGCTCTCAGCGCCAGCGAGCGTGGTCAGCGCTTGTGTCCACAACCTCAGGACGGTTCGGGACGTGTCCACAATCTGCCCGCAAGCAGTGACGGCGAGCAAGGATCGGCGTAGCGTGTGGCTCTATGACTGAGCAGGGCGGGAACGGACCGAGGCGGTTACAGCAGGTGAGGAACGACGTCGAGGATCTCTACTCGATCGCCGCAGAGACCAACGATCGGGTCCGCAGACTCGAGGTCATCGTCAATGAGCACACCGGGCAGTTGGTGGCCCTGCACAACAAGATGGGTGCACTTGACGGCCGCATGGGCGCGTTGGACGGCCGGATGGAAGCTCTAGATGGCCGGGTGGAAGGTTTGGGCGGCCGCATGGACGGCTTGGACGGCCGGATGGAAGTTCTAGATGGCCGGGTGGAAGGTTTGGGCGGCCGCATGGGCGTGCTGGACGGCCGGGTGGAAGGTTTGAATGGCCGCATGGACGGCTTGGACGGCCAGATGGAGACCTTGGCCACGGAGGTTGCCGGCCTGCGTACCGATGTGCGCGACATCCTCGAGATTCTCCGGAAGTAGCAGCCTCGACCCCGAAGCCGCCGACGGTGAGGGCCGCGAGCCGCCCGTACGCGTGTCTCGTCGACAAGGTCGCTGCGGGCTCAGGTGCCGCAGTAACTCAGGTACCGCAGTAGGCTCAGGTGCCGCAGTAGGAGACGAACGGGGCGGATTCGGCCGGCGCGGGTCGCTCGTAGCGTTCCAGGCCGGGCCGGATGCTGAACGGTTCGCGGATCACCGCAAGCAACTGGTTGAACGGCTCCAAATCTGCCGTGGTGGCGGCCTCCAGGGCCTCATCGACCAAGTGGTTGCGGGGGATGTACACCGGGTTGGCCCGGGCCATCACCTTCGGATCCGGACTGGCGCTGCGCCAGCGGGCCAGCCATGCGGAGAAGTCCACGGTCGCTTGCATCCGCGTCTCGAGCGCCTCCGGGTTGCCGGCCGGGGTGCCGTCTCCGGCCAACAGCGCGCGCACCGGCCCCTCGTCACCTTCAGCGGCCTCGGTGAGCCTGCGGAAGAAAACCGTGAAGTCCGGCTCGGTAGCAGTCAAGATCGAGGTGAGGTCATTGATCAGGGCGGCTGCGTCGTCGTCGGGCATCTCATCGCCCAGCCCGAGTTTGGTGCGCATCCGCCTGATCCACGCGGCCCGGTACCGGTCGGCGAAAGTGCCCAATGAGGCGGTGGCGATCTCGATGGCCTTGTCCTGATCCGGGTCGAGCAGCGGTAGGAGCGTTTCGGCGAACCGGGCCAGGTTCCACTGAATGACGGCGGGTTGGTTGCCGTAGGCGTACCGTCCGGCGTGGTCG
>DATGSR010000071.1:0-2657 GCA_035302405.1 Beutenbergiaceae bacterium | reverse complement strand
GCCCGACCGTGTGGTCGAGTTGTCGTGGTCGACCTGCCGGTGGGCGTGTTCAGCGCTGGTGGTAGCGGCGCTGCAGTTCGCGCACCTCGTCGCCGAACTCCGGCACCGGCCCTTCCACCGGCACATCGGGGGCGATCTCGTTGATTGGCAGACCGCGCACGGGACTCGGGGGCACGCCAAGTTCTCCCAACCAACCGAAGAGTTGCTCGGAGGACGTGGCGTACACCACCCGGCCCAGGCCGACACGGGCGTGGGCCGTGGCGCACATCGGGCAGTGCTCTCCAGAGGTGTAGACGGTGGCGGCCGCTCGTTGCTCCGGGGAGAGGTTCACCACGGCCCACCGGGCGATGGCGAACTCCGGGTGCCGGGTGGGGTCTCCGCCGGCGTCGCGGTTGTGGTCCTCGAACAACACCGCGCCATCGCCACCCACCAGCACCGAACCGAAGGGCGAGTTCCCCGTCTCCAACGCCTGTGCAGCCAGGTCCACAGCACGCCGCAGATGCGTGCGATCCACCTCATCCACCATGGCCACATCATGCCCGATGCACCCGCCGATCGCGCGACTTCCGGCCGCCGCCTCCGTCGCTGCCACCGACCGGGATACCGAGCCGCCGCGTGTGGCGCAGCCACCGCCCAGGTCCTGTCACACCGATCGCATACGATGACGGGCAGGAGGCAGGCGATGACCGAGGCAGCGACGATGTCCAAGTCGGAGCGGGTGTACCAGCACCTGCGCGAGGAGATCCTCACCGGCGCCTACGCCGACGGGTACCGGATCGTGTTGGACAAGGTCGCCCGGGAGTTGGACGTCTCCCCCGTGCCGGTGCGCGAGGCGGTGCGGCGGCTGGAGGCCGAGGGGCTGGTGGTGTTCACACGCAACGTGGGCGCCCAGGTGGTGGGGATCGACGCCCGGGACTATGCCGATGCGATGCAGACCCTGGCTTACCTGGAAGCCGCCGCGACGAGCCTGGCCGGGCCACACCTGAGCGCCGACCAACTGGAGGAGGCCGCCCAGTTGAACACCGAGATGCGCCTGCTGGCCACCGCACCGGACTTCGACGCGGTTCAGTTCACCACCCTCAATGAGCAGTTCCACCGGGTGCTGTGCGCGCCGTGCCCCAACCAGCATCTGTTGGATCTGGTGCACCGGGAGTGGCGCCGGATGGCGATGATCCGGCGATCCAGTTTCGGCCGCCTGCCCTCACGCCCGGCCACCTCGGTGGCCGAGCACGACGAGTTACTGGTGCTCTTGCGCGACGGTGCCCCGGCAGACCAGGTGGAGGGGGCTGTCCGCGCGCACAAACTGCGCACGATGAACGAGTTCCTCGGCCAACCGGCTACCGACGGCTGACCTCGTTACCGGGATCGCCCACGACCCCGGCGAGGACTTTGGTGGCGGGTCAATGCTCGCGGAAGAAGTCCGCGGCGATCGTGCGGCTCACGGCGATGTCCAGCACCAGCACGCCTTCGGCGCCGCCGTCGACCCACTCCCCCAGCACGTCCAGATCCGCCAACTTCCGCACCCGCTCCCCTCGCGCGCCGAGGGCAGTACCGAGCGCGGCGAAGTCCACCTCCGGCAGCAGCATCCCACCCTCGTGCACGCCCTTCACCGCGTACTGGTGCAACTCGGCCCCGTAAGCCGCATCATTGAACACCACCACGACGCCGGAACGCACCTCGGACACAAAGGTCGCCAGGTCCGCCAGCCCCATCAGCCCGCCACCGTCCCCGGTCACCAGCACGGTGGTGCGGTCCGGGCGGGCGCGGGCGGCCCCGACCGCGGAGGCCGAGCCGAGTCCGATCGTCTGCAACGCGGTGCCCACGAGCAGTAACTCACTGGGGTGATCGATGCGGGCGTGCTGGGGCATCCACCCGATGAACTGGCCGCCGTCGTGCACCAGCGCACGGTGCGAGGGCAGCAACTCATCCAGCCGCCGAGCCACTACCCGAGGGTCCAACCGCCCGTCCTCGGTGATTTCGGGCAGGGCGGAGATGTCGATGCGTAGATCGCCGGCGGCGTGCGGGGCCCGGTCCCGCCAGGTGGTCGACGACGACGCGGGCAGGCGATCGAGCAGTGCAGCGGCGAACGTAGCCGCATCCGCGTGCACGAAGGTGTCCACACGCGGGTGGGTGGGGCCGGCGGTCAGGTCCACCTGGATCACCTCCCGCGCACCGGCCAGGAGCGCGCCGCGTTGGTCCTGGAAATCGTTCAGGCTGATTCCCACGGCGAGGACCACGTCGGCGGCGGTGATCAGGTCCCAAGCCGCCGGGGTGGAGAACCCCCCGGCGATTCCCAGGTTCCAGGGTGAGGCGGGCAGGCCGGCGGCCATGGCGGAGGTGGCGAACAGGGCACCGAGGCGGTCGCCGATCTCGCGCAGGTCCGCGCCGGCTCCGGCCAGGTGCGCCCCGCGCCCGAGTATTAGCAGCGGCCGTTCAGCAGCGCCGAGTTGTTGGGCGATCCTGTCGATCTGGGCAGGGGCTGGATGCGGGGGGTCGGGATTTGCGTCGGGCTGCCTGGCGGATGCCGGCCGCGCTTCCGCGGAAGCGTGCTCGTCGGAGTGATTCGGTGTCTCCGGGCTGGGGGCACGGGTTGTGCCGCAGGCTTCCGCGGAAGCGTCGCCGTGCCCCGCTGACGCCGGACTTCCGCTGGGGATATG
>DATGSR010000070.1:0-4422 GCA_035302405.1 Beutenbergiaceae bacterium | reverse complement strand
CCGGATGCCGAATCCTGCACCTGTGCAGTCTGCTGGGTCATGGGAATATTTGCGCTCATGAACTTTGCCGCCAGGCGAGGTAGCGCACGCTCTGGAACTCCTCCAGGCCTAGGCGTGAGCCCTCCCGACCCAGACCTGACTGCTTCACTCCGCCCATCGGGGCGTAGGCCGCTGCGGGCACCGGATCGTTGATCCCCAGGATCCCGACCTGCAAGCGCCGGGCCATCCGCCAACACCGGGATGCATCGACGGTGAAGACGAAACTCGCCAGGCCCATCTCAGTGGCGTTGGCCCGCTCGATCACCTCGTCCTCGGAGTCGAACCGGAACACGCCGGCAACTGGTCCGAATATCTCCTCGGTAGCGATCGCGCAGTCGGCGGGAACGTCGGTCAGCAAGGCCGGGGCGACGTACGGGCCCGCCGGTACCGCCGCGCGGGTGCCGTTCAGCAGGTTCGCCCCCGCGTCCAGCGCCTCTTGGACCATCGCCTCCACCGCGACCCGACGGTCGTCGTCGATCACCGGTCCCAGGTCCGGCAACGGCTCGCTCATCGGGTCGCCGATACTCATCGCCTGCACCTTCTGCGCCAACTTCTCGGTGAACTCCTCATACACCCCCGCTTGGACGAAGAACCGGTTTGCCGCCACACAGGACTGGCCGTTATTGCGGAACTTTGCCACCAACGCCCCCTCGACGGCTGCCTCCACATCGGCATCGTCGAACACGATGAACGCCCCGTTCCCGCCGAGTTCCAGCAGCGGGTGCACCACCCGCTCGGCGGCCTTGGCCATGATCGTGCGGCCGACGGCGGTGGAGCCGGTGAATGTCACGATCGCAGTGCTGGGGTGCTCCAGCAGTGCGTCGCTGATCTCCTGTGGCGGTCCGTGCACGAGATTGATCACGCCATCGGGTATCCCCGCCTCGGTCAGGCAGCGGATCATCTCGGTCACCGCGAGCGGAGCCTTCTCGGAGACCCGCGCCACCACCGTGCACCCCGCAGCCAGGGCCGGGGCGAGTTTGCGGGCCTGGATCGAGCATGGGAAGTTCCACGGCGACAGGCTGGCCACCACTCCGGCGGGCTCGCGCAGCACCAGTTGCTCGCGCCCGGAGACCTCGGAGGTCAGCACCTCCCCGGCGGGCCGGCGGGCCTCCTCGGCGAACCAGCGCAGGTACTCCATTGACAGGGTCAACTCCCCGACGGCCTCGGGCAGGCGTTTGCCGGTCTCGCGCGCCAGCAGGGCAGCGATCTCCTGGTGCCGCCGGGTCAGCACGGTTACCGCCTGGAGCAAGACATCGGCGCGCTCCCGGGCCGGTCGACTGCCCCAGTGCGGCAGCGCCTCACGAGCGGCGTCGGCTGCTGCCACAGCCTCCGATGCCCCTCCCCAGGCCAGGTGCCCGACCACGGTGCCGTCGGCAGGGTTGTGCACGGGCCGGGTAGTGGCTGACCCCACCCATCGCCCATCGATCAGCATGGGGGCGGTGGGGGCCTGCGTCGTCGTCATCGATTCTCCTCAACTGATCGAATCCGGCCGGTGCGGCCGAGTCGGTACGGGTGCTGCTGCTGCGACTGGGGTGGCCTCATCCCTTGACCGCTCCTGCGGTGATCCCCGCGACGAAGTAGCGCTGCAGGAAGATGTAGGCCAATGTGATCGGCACCGAGGCGATCACCACACCGGTGAACAGCAGCGGATAGTCCGTGAGGAACTCACCCTGGAAGTTCAACAGCGCCAGCGGGATGGTTTTCTTCGAGTCGGTATTGATGAACAGCAGGGGATACAACAAGTCGTTCCACTGGATCACGAACAAGAAGATCGCCGTAGCCGCCACCGATGGCATGGACATCGGCAGCACCACGGACCAGTAGGTCCGCAGCGGGCCGGCACCATCCACTGCGCTGGCTTCATAGGCTTCCCGGGGCAGGGTCCGCATGAAGCCACCCAGGATGAATACCGCCACGGGCAGACCGACGGCGATATTGATCAGCACCAGGCTCAGGCGGTTGTCCAGCAAACCGAGCTGGTCGAACAGGGCGTACTGGGGAATCATGTTCGCCTGCGGCGGGATGGACATCCCAAGCACCAGGAAGCCAAAGATCAGCCAACCCTTCCATCCGGGAATGCGCGCGGTGGCATAGGCGGCCAGGCTGCCCAGCAACAATGTGAGGAACACCGAGGATCCGGTGACCATCACACTGTTAAGGAACGCTTGGTCCAGGTTCTGTTGGTTGAAGACGATGTCGTAGTTCTGCAGCGACACCGACGACGGCAGCCCGAAGGGGGAGGCGAACAACTCCTCAGTGGTTTTGAAACTGCCGAAGATGACCACCGTGATCGGGACCGCGATCAGGACGGCGTAGACGGTGAGGATGGTGGTCCGCGTGACCGTGTAGCGCATGATCCTCAGGCCTCCCTCTGCGTGAGTTTCAGCAGGCGGCGCTGGGCGATGACGATCGCGGCGATGAAGGCCATGAAGATCAACGATTGGGCAGCGGCGTACCCGAACTCGGTGTTGGCGAAGGTGGAGTAGATCCGGGTGGACAGGATGTCCAGGCTGCGCCGCGGCGGCAAACCACCCAGGCCCAGGATCAGGTCGAAGGCCTTGAAGGATTGGATAGTGGTGTAGGCCACCACGATCGCGGTAGCCGGTGCGATCATCGGCCAGGTGATCTTGGTGAACTGCTGCCATTTACCGGCGCCGTCGATCTCGGCGGCCTCGTACAGTTCGGCCGGTACGCCCTGCAGTCCGGCGATGAAGATCACCATCATCTGCCCGGCGTGGAACCACACCTGGGTGATGGCGACCCAGTAGATCGCCTGGGCATCATTCCCCAGGTAGGCGCTGGTGTACTGACCCAGCCCCACCGCTTCCAATAGCGAGTTGGCCAGACCGAAGTTCGGGTCGTAGACGAACTTCCAGATGTAGGCCACCGACACCGAGGACAGGATGGTGGGGAAGAAGAACAGTCCCCGCAGCAGCGTGGAACCGGTGGAGTTGCGTACCAGGAAGATCGCCAGCATCAGGGCCAGCAACGTCTGGAACACCACCACGACGAGCATGAACTTGAGGTTGTTGGACAACGCGTTCATGAACAGGGAGTCGTTGGTGAGCAGGTTCCGGAAGTTCCCCAGACCCACGGCCTCGTAGTCTGCGCTGAACCCATCCCAGTCGGTGACCGAGTACTGCACCGCCTGCAACGCTGGGATGGCGAAGAAGATGATGTAGACCACCAGGGCCGGGACCGGGAACAGATACAGGGCCGGATGCACCCGTGTGGGCCCGCCACGTTTCCTGCGTCCCGGAGGCAATGCCGGGTTCTGCGGAACCGGGGGGCGCGAACGCCGAGCCGGTTCCGCTGATGTGCCTGTCATATCAACCTCAGCAGGTCGGGGTGAGGTCGCGCCGGTGAGCCCAGGAGGCCACCGGCGCGAACCGAGAGCCGGAGTTAGCGGTCGATCCGCTGATCGATGATTTCCTGGGCCCGCTCTGCCGCCTCGTCCACCGAGGTGCCACCGACCACGTCGATGCAGGCCTGTTCGGCCGCGTTACGGATGTCCAGGTCGTTGAACTGGAACCGTGCGGCCAGCATGGTCTCCTTGTCGAGCCAGTCGGAGGTGGCGTCCAAGTCCTCATTGTCGTAGTCGACGTCCGTCACGGTCAGGTGTTGGGACGTGCCGTTCGCATAGGCGCTCGCGGGCCCCGATTCGCTGAGGAACCGCAGGAACTCCAGTGCGGTGGCCTGGTTCTCCGACGCGGAATTCACCCCGAGCACGAAGGTGGCGTTGTGTACGCCCTCGTACTTGCGCTCGTCGGCGGACACGGTGACCGGGGCAGCCATCCCGAACGGGAATTCCGCCCCCAGTTCGCGGACTGCCGCCATGTGGAACGAACCGGTCATCATCAGGGCCGCATCGCCCTGGGCAAACATCTGCTGGACGGGCTCCACGGCCGTGCCGGTGGAGTTCGGCTGGAAGTAGGGGCGCAGTTCCTCGTACTGGCTCAACGTGTGCAGGAACCAGTCGTCGGTGACCTTGTACTCACCGGTCTCGATCTTGGTGCACATGTCGTCACTGGGTGCGTTGTTCATCACCATCGCGTTGAACAGGTGGCCGGCGTTGCCGATCTCACCACCGGACCAAGCCATCGGAATCTTGTCCAAGGACATGATGGCCTCGCACATGGCCAGCCAGCCCTCCCAGTCACCCGGGGGTTCGGTAATCCCGGCCTGTTCGAGCAGGTCCAGGTTCGTCACCGGCTGGTTGAACACCAGCTGATAGGGCAGGCCGTACTGGACACCGTCGCGGGCACCGGAGTCGATCAGGCTGGCGTTGTAGGCATCCGGTACACCGGTGCCACTGAGATCGGTGTAAAGCCCGGCGTCGACCATGTCCTCGAACTGGGCACCACGGAAGGCCACGAACAAGTC
>DATGSR010000069.1:0-3359 GCA_035302405.1 Beutenbergiaceae bacterium | reverse complement strand
GCAGGAGTCCCACCAGTGCCCGATCCGTTTGACGTCGAAGGGCTTGACTTCCAGGGCCCGACCGATCTTGCCGCCGGGAAGTTCCGGGTAGTAATCGGCGTAGTCCGGGGCGCGCACGAACTCCACGCCGTAGCGGGTGGCCGTCTGCACGAAGTCCTCCACCCCGTCCACGAACGCTTCCTTGCGTTCGCGGCTGGTGGCCCGTCCTTCTTCGCCGATGGTGGCCTCCATGTAGGCCAAGGCTTCCTCCCGGGAGTCGGCAACCCGGTCTCGGCGCATCAGGGCGTTGTTCGGCAGCCACATCCCGCCGCCGGACATCGCGGTGTTTCCACCCCATTTGTCCGTGCTCTCCAGCAGTAGCACGCGCAGTCCCTGATCTGCGGCGCCCAACGCGGTGGCCATCCCGGCCGCCCCGGTTCCGGCGATGACGACGTCGTAGGTGTAATCGAACGTAGTCACGTCGCTTCCCTCCTCCGTAATTACCGGACAGTACTGTCCGGTTACGTATAATTGTACGTATGAGTACGCCGACTCGCCAGCGCAACCGCGGACCGGCCGCCGCGGCGGCCAACCGTGCGGCGCTGTTGGCGGCGGCCAAGGACTTGTTCGCCGAACACGGCTACAACGTGCCGCTGAGCGCGGTGGCGCGAGCCGCCGGCGTGGGCCAGGCGGTGCTCTATCGGCACTTTCCCCGCCGCATCGACCTGGCCATGGCGGTGTTCGAGGAGAACTTCACCCATCTGGAGGCGCTTGCCGAAAGCACCGCCCCGGACGCCTTCGAGCAACTGGTGGACCAGGTCATCGACTTCATGCTGGAGTCCTTCGGGTTCGTCGAACTCGTCGTCGGCGCCCGCGGGGTGCTCGGCGATTACGACGGCGAGCAGCGGCTCCAGGACTTGCTGTCCGGTCCGCTGCAACGCGCCCGAGACAGTCGCCGAGTGGGCGCGCACCTGACCGAGGAGGACGTCGCGCTAGGGCTGCGCATGATCTACGGGGTGGCGGCCACCGCTCGCGAGGATGCCGAACGCGCCGCGGCAGTCCGGCGAGCCCAGCGCATCGTCACCGCCACCTGGGGGCCCTGACGGCCGCGGCATCCGACACGACCCTGCCGACTTTCGACCGCACCGCCGGTACAGCCTCTCGCCCGCAGGTCCGCTGAGGCGAGCGCGCGCACTGCGGGCCGTCATCACCGCCGCCACAGTGTGAGCCGTTTTATAGCGGCTTGGTCACTGCACCTGCACGTTCACCCGTACTGTGTGGCCATGGGCAAGGACAGGCCGATCGCGATTCACGTGATGGCCGACTCCACCGGGGACACCGCGGCACGGGTCGCCCGGGCCACTCGGGTGCAGTATGACGACTTCGACACCCGCATCGTGCGCCACCCGCGCATCCGCACCGCATCGGTGCTGCGCGCGGCGTTCGAGGACATCATCGACTCCGATGAGAACGTGGTGATCTTCTCCACCCTGGTCGATGACGCCGTGCGCGGGTTGCTCAACGACCTGTGCGCCGAACACCAGATCTCCCACGTGGACCTGTTGTTGCCGGCGATGAAGGCGATGGAAGCAGCCACCGGTGCCGCTCCCAGCCGGGAGATCCGCCAGGTGGATATGGACGCGGACTACTTCCGCAAGATCCAGGCGATGGAGTTCGCCATCGCGCTGGACGACGGGCAACGCCCGGAGTCCCTGACCGAGGCGGACATCGTGCTCATCGGCGTCTCCCGCACGGGTAAGACCCCGCTGTCGATGTACCTGGGCTACCTGGGATACAAGACGGCGAATATCCCGCTGGTGTCCCGGGTGCGTCCCCCGGAGCAACTCTTCGAGGTGGAACCGTGGCACATCGTGGGCTTGAGCATCGACCCCGAACGTTTGCTGCACATCCGCCAGCGCCGGTTGCAGACGATGGGCGCTTCCGGCATGACCACCGGGTACTCCGAACTGGCCTCCATCTATGAGGAGTTGGAGTACGCCGAAACCATCCAGCGGCGCGTGGGCTGCCCGGTGGTCGACACCACCGAACTGGCCCTGGAGGAAGCGGCCGTGCGGATCATCGAACTTGTGGAGAACCGGCGCCGGGCCCTCGCGGGCCATTGACCAGGAGGAGCAATGAGCAACCAGACCGAGCACAGCACCGCAGCGGGCCAGCAGGTGGGGGCCGACGACGGCGCAACCCGGTACGTCTACGACCTGTCCGACGGCGGGGCGCACCTGAAGGACTTACTCGGCGGCAAGGGGGCGAACGCCTCGGAGATGCTCAACCTGGGCATTCCTGTGCCCGACGGGTTCACCGTCACCACCTCCGCCTGTGTGGCGTCGATGCGCAACGAGGGTCAGTGGCCCACGGGGTTGGCCGATCAGGTGCGCGAGGGGCTCGCCCGGTTGGAGCAGCGCACCGGCCGCACCCTGGGGGGCAGCACCAACCCGCTGCTGGTCTCGGTGCGCTCGGGTGCGGTGGTGTCCATGCCGGGGATGATGGACACGATCTTGAACCTGGGGATCTCCGATGACACCGTGGAGGCGCTCGGCGCCGAGGCCGATGACCCGCGGTTCGCCTGGGATTCCTACCGCCGGTTCATCCAGATGTACGGCGAGGTGGTCGAAGGGGTACCGGCACACGCCTATGAGGATGTGCTGACGGCGATGAAACGCGACCGGGGCGTGGAGCAGGACACCGACCTGACCACCGCGGATCTGCAGGAGTTGGTGCAGTCCTTCAAGACGGTCTCCACCCAGTACATGCGCACCGAGTTCCCCACCGACCCGCACGAGCAACTGGAGCGCGCGATCGATGCGGTGTTCGCGTCCTGGCAGAACCCGCGGGCCGGGGTGTACCGCCGGGCGCACCAGATCCCCGACGACTTGGGCACCGCCGTCAACGTGATGCAGATGGTGTTCGGTAACCGCGGGGATACCTCCGCCACCGGGGTGTGCTTCACCCGCAACCCGGCCACCGGTGCCAAGGAGCTCTACGGGGAGTTCCTGCTCAACGCCCAGGGTGAGGACGTCGTCGCCGGCATCCGCACCCCCCGCCCGCTGGCGGAGATGGAACAGGTGCTCCCCGAGGCTTTCACCCAGTTGGTGGACACCATGAACCGGCTGGAGTCCCACTACGGGGACATGCAGGACATCGAGTTCACCGTGGAGGACGGGTCGCTGTACCTGCTGCAGACCCGCTCCGGTAAGCGCACCGCCGCGGCCGCGTTGAAGGTCGCCCGCGACCTGGTGGAAGAGGGCGTGATCGACCGGGCCGAGGCGCTGCGCCGCATCGAACCGGGCCACCTGGACCAGTTGCTGCACCCGGCGATCGACCCCAACGCCACTCGTGAACCGCTCACCCGCGGGCTCAACGCC
>DATGSR010000068.1:0-8073 GCA_035302405.1 Beutenbergiaceae bacterium | reverse complement strand
GTGGCTGGACGCGGTCCTCGCTCGCCGGCCGGTGGGGGTGCTGTTCGTGCTCTCCGGCTTGGAAGCGGCGCAGCGTTATCAGTTGGAGTCGCGTTCGATCCCCTTCCTGGTGCTGGACACCGACGGGGAGCCGCCGGAGGGGGTGCCCACGGTGGGGTCGAACAATTGGAGCGGTGGGCTCTCCGCCAGCCGGCACCTGATCGGCCTGGGCCATCGCCGGCTCGCGGTGATCTCCGGGCCCGCGGACGTGCTGTGCAGCCGAGCCCGAGTGGATGGCTTCCGCAGCGCCCACGACGAGGCCGGGATCGGTTTGAACCCGGAGTTCATCAGGTACGGCGACTTCCACGTTTCCGGCGGCTACCAGCACGGGCGCGACCTGCTGGACCGACCGGACCGGCCCACCGCGATCTTCGCCGGTTCGGACATGCAGGCGCTCGGGGTGCTGCGCGCCGCCCACGAACTGGGGCTGCGGGTGCCCGAAGACCTCTCGGTGGTCGGGTACGACGACGTGGCAGTGAGCAAGTGGATCCAGCCGGCGTTGACCACGGTGCACCAGCCGCTGCAGGAGATGGCCGCCACCGCTACCCGGATGTTGCTGCAACTGGCCGACGGCCACACCTCCGGGCCGCAGCGGATCGAGCTGGCCACCGAACTGGTGGTGCGCAATTCGACCGCCCCACCCCCGGAGGGCACGTAGCGGGGGTCTCTACTCGAGCCGCGTCACGCTTGCCCGCCAGCGACGGCGTGGGCCGCCAGGGAGCCCAGCACGGGCGCTAAGCGCTCGGCCATCAGTTCATACCCCTGGGCGTCGGGGTGCAGCCCATCGGGCATGAGATGGGCCTCGGCGGGTTGCAGGATCTGCAGGCCGTCGACCAGGTGCAGCCCGTCGTCGTCGGCCTGCAATACCTGCACCACCTCGGTGACCGCCCTGCGGATGTCCCCCAGGGTGAGGCCGGCATCGCTCGGCTGGTCCTCGCGCTCGGGACTGGCGATCGGGGTGATGACGGCGATCGGTACACCGGGGTGGGCCTGGCGGACCTGCTCGATGAATCCGGAGACGTGGGGAGCGAACGTGCGCTCGTTGTAGGTGGCGGCGTTGTGCACGTTGATGCCCAGGCACAGGGAGATGAGATCGGCGGGCGTGGCGGCGATGGTGCGGGCGGCGATGGGATCCAGGTGGCACTGGCCGGAGAATCCCAGGCAGGTCAGGTCCCAGCCCCAGCGGCGGGCCGCGAGCGCCGGCCAGGTCCGGCTCGGGCCGGAGGCAGCCGAACACACGGTGATCGAACTGCCGTAGGTCACCCAACGCGGCCCGGTGGCCAGCGGGCTGATCGTCGTCGGACCATCCAGGCCGAGGCGCCCGATACGCGCCGCACCGGACTGGGGCAGCCAGACCTGCACGTCGTGCTCACCTTCCGGGAGCGGTACGTGGACCGTGGTGGTGCCTACCGGCAGGTCGACCCGGGTGTGCAACTCGCCGTTGAGCAGCACATCGATGCGCCCGGGACGGTCATGGGAGGTGTACTCGATCGGCAGCCGCAGGGCCGTGGCGTCGGTGCGCAGTTCCGCGCGGACTCCGGCAGGCATCCGGGCGCCCTCGAGCAGGGCCGGGGCGTGGGCGCGGCCGGCGTGTTCCGGTAGCAGGCGCCAAGGTTGCCACCACTGGTCGTCGGGTACCCAGTCGATCGCTCCGCGCCAGTAGGGGCTGTCGGTGCTGGGCGTGAGAAAGCGGTCGTTCACATCGGTTGAGCATATCCGGGCCCGGCACCTGCCCGGCGTCGCCTCCTCGCAGTCCGCGAGACTGGCAACCGGGTCAACCAGGTGCGCGCGGGGCGGTCGCCGCTCAACCGGCGTTCTGGAACCGTGCGATGCGGCGGACCGCTTCGGTCAGTTCGTCCGGCTCCCCTGCGAAGGACAGGCGGACGAACTGGTCGCCGTGGTGGGGGTCGAAGTCCACGCCGGGGGTGATCGCCACGCCCTCCTGGTCCAGCAGTGCCTCGCACCAGGTCAGCGACGAGGTGTGCGATCCCATCCCGTCACCGAGCCCGGCGTAAACGTAGAACGCGCCGTCGGTGGGTGCGATCGGGCCCCAGCCGAGCGCGGGCAGTTCGCGCAGCAGGATCTCCCGGCCCTTGGCCATCTTGGTCACCCTGGCGTCCGCTTCGGCGTAGGCGGCGTCGCTGAATGCCCCCAGCGCCATCGCTTGCGCGGGTGCGGGCGGGCACAGGGCCACGTTCCCGGCCAGGGCCGCGACGCCGTCGGCCAGGTCCGGCGGCACCAGCGCCCAGCCCAGCCGCCAACCGGTCATGCCCCAGTACTTGGAGAAGGAAGAGATCACCACCGAGGTCGGATCGGCGGTGACGTCCCAGGCGCACACGCCGTGGGCGTCGGCGGGGTCCGGGCCGCCGGAATAGGTGATGCCGTGGTAGATCTCGTCGCTGATCAGCCGCACGTCGTTCGCGGTGCACCAGGCGTCCAGCGACCGCAGCCGGTCGCGGTCGATCATGGTGCCGGTGGGGTTGGCCGGGGAGGCGAGCATCAGCCCGTCGATCCGCCCGTGCCGGGCCAGGACGTCGTCGAGCACCTCCGGGGTGGGTTGGAAGCCGACCTCCGGTCCGCAATCCACCCCGACCACCTCACACCCCAGCGCTTGCAGGATGTTGCCGTAGGCGGGGTAGCCGGGTTGAGCGAGCACGACGACGTCACCCGGGTCGAACGCGGCGAGGAAAGCGAGCACGAACGCACCGGAGGAGCCGGTGGTCACCACGACCTGCTCGGCACCGACGTCCATGCCGTACCAGCGGTGGTAGTGCCCGGCGATGGCCTCGCGCAGTTCGAGGAGCCCGAGGGGAGAGGTGTATCCGAAGTTCTCGGCGCTGATGTCCCCGGCGTGCTCGCGCACCGCTTGCAACGCGCCGCCGGAGGGCTCTCCGGCGCACAGGTTGATCACGTCCCGCCCCTCGGCCCGCAGCTGGGCGACCTGGCCGAGGAGGGTCATCACCTGGAAAGAGGGAACAACCGCTGATCGTGCTGAGGCTCGCATAGGCCAACCGTACCCGGCGGTGCGCCCGCCGGGCTTGCGTCGGCGAGGATGGGCCCATGACCCAGCCCGGTGACGTGCGCAGACATTCCCACGAGATGCAGGCCACCTATCGATACCTGCGGTTGGCCATCATCCTGCTGACGTTGCTGCTCGCGGTGGGTGTGGGTTTGCAGGTGGCCGCCGACGGGGGTGCGGTGCTGATGTCGGTCAGCGCCTACTACTACACCGGGGCGCGCGATGTGTTCGTGGCCGCCCTGTGCGCCATCGGCGCGTGTTTGATCATCCACCGGGGCCGCAGCGACACCGAGGATGTGTTGCTCAACCTGTCCGGTTACTTGGCGTTCTTCGTGGCGTTCGTGCCCACCGCGCCGACCCAGGCGGTGTACGACCCGGGTGCGAGCGGGCCTCAGGTTCCGATCGAACAGGATGCGGTCGCGGCGATCACCCAGAACACGTGGGCCGCGCTCGCGGTCGGTTTGGTCGCATTCGTGCTGGAGGTGGTGTTGGTGCCGCAACGCGACCGTCATCGGCATACCCGTCAGGGCACCGTCGTCCGCGTGGTCGGCGCGGCGGGCTACCTGGTGCTGGCGGGGTACTTCCTGGCCGCCCGCGACTCGTTCCTCAGCCACGGCCACACCATCGCTGCGGTGCTGTTGTTCGCGGGCATCCTCGGGGTGGTGGGGGTGAATGCGACGGCCCTGTCCCGGTACCGCGCCGAGTGCCGGATGAGCAGGCGCAGGCAATGGGCGAACTGGTACACCCTGGGGTTCGTGCTCATGCTGTTGACCGTGGCCGTCGTGGCCGGGCCGCTGCGCGCGCTGGTGCCGCACTGGATCTTCGTGCTGGAGGCGGCGCTGATCGTCCAGTTCCTGGCGTTCTGGGTCACACAGACGGCCGAACGGTGGCGCGCTCCGGCGCTGCGGACCGATGCCCTGTTTCCTGGTTGAGCCCCATGCCGTCGAAGTGGTGCCAGGCGGTAACGCGCTCAGACCCGCTGGAGGGCCTCGGGCACCTCGCTCGCCCATTCCGGCGGTGCCTCGGCGGCGGGCGCCTGCGGCAGGTCGCCCTTGCCGTCCGCGCGCGGGATCGCCGCCAGCAGCGCCCGGGTATAGGGGTGGAGCGGGTCGTTCCAGATGACCTCGGTGGCCCCGGACTCCACGATCCGGCCGCGGTACATCACCGCGGTGCGGTCGGCGATCTGCCGCACCACCGACAGGTCGTGGGAGATGAACAGCATCCCGGCGCCGGCGTCCAGGCACAGCCGGCGCATCATGGCCGCCACGCCGGCCTGACTGGAGGCGTCCAACGCCGAGATCGGCTCGTCGGCCACGATCAGGTCCGGTCGGGCCGCGATGGACCGGGCGATCGCCACGCGTTGACGCTGCCCGCCGGAGAGTTGATGGGGATAACGCGCGGCAAGGTCTGGGGCCAGGCCCACCTGGTCCAACCAGTAGTCCGGCTTTGACCCCTCCGCGCCGCGGGCACGGGCGGCGGCAATGCCGTCGGCGATCTGGGCGGCCACCCGTTTGCGCGGGTTCAATGAGGAGTTCGGGTCCTGGAACACCATCTGCATCGCGGTCAGCGCCACATCCCGGGTGCGAAGGCCGAGCGGGGGCACCGACCGGCCGTGGTAGCGCACCTGCCCGTCGGCGGGTTTCTCCATGCCCACCACCGCGCGGGCGGTGCTGGACTTACCGCAGCCGCTCTCCCCCACCAGTGCGACCACCTCCCCGGCGCGCACATCCAGGGAGATACCGTCCACGGCGCGCACCGGTGTGCGCCCGCCGTATTCGACCACCAGGTCCTGCACCTGGAGCAGATCGCTCACTCCTCCACCTCCGGATCCAGCAGGCCCTGCCCGGCGAGCGAGCCCCGGGCGCCGGGGTCGGTGAAGTCCGATTCCGGCAGGGCGGTGAGCAGTTCCCGGGTGTAGGGGTGCTGCGGTTTGGTGAAGATCTGCTCGCGTGGGCCGCGCTCCACGATCTCACCGTGGCGCATGACGGCGACGTCGTCGGCGATCGCGCTCATCACGCCCAGGTCGTGGGTGACCAGCAATACCGCCAGTTCCCGCTCCAGGGCCAGGTCCCGCAGCAGGTGCAGGATGCCGGCCTGCACGGTCACGTCCAGGGCGGTGGTCGGTTCGTCGGCCAGCACCACCTCCGGTTCACATGCCAAGGCGATGGCGATCGCGATCCGCTGCCGCTGCCCGCCGGAGAACTGATGCGGGTAGCGGCCCAACGCCTCAGCCGGGTCGGGCACGTGCACCCGCTCCAGCAGTTCCACCGCACGCTCACGTGCGTGTGCCTTGGAGACCTTCAGGTGCGTGCGCACGTGGTCGGTCAGTTGATGGCCGACGGTCAGTTGCGGGTGCAGGCTGGCCGAGGGGTCCTGGAACACCATCGCGATGCGCCGCCCTCGCACCCGGTTCAGTTCCCGGCGTCCCAGCCCGAGCAGTTCGGTTTCACCGAGCCGCACCGAACCGCCGACCTGGGCAGTGCGGGGCAGCAGGCCGAGCACGGACATCGCGGTGACGGTCTTGCCAGAGCCGGACTCACCCGCCAGGCCCTGCACGCGGCCTGGGAGCAGGTCCATGTCCACCCCGTGCACGATCGGGGTGGGGCGCTTGCGGGTGCCGAAGGCCACGGTCAGGCCGCGGATCGAGAGCACCGGAGCCGCCGTCATCGCTCACCCCCGTCGCTCGCCTGGGCCGGTGCGTGCGTGACACCGGTGGATTCGCGTTCGGTCTGTGAGGTCGGGTCGAGGATGTCCCGCAGGGAGTCCCCGAGGAAGTTGAAGGCCATCACCACCGTCAGGATCGCCAGGCCCGGGAATACCCCGATCCACCAACTGTCGAAGTTGCGCATCGCCTCGGAGATCATCGAGCCCCACTCGGCGGTGGGCGGTTGGGCACCCAGGCCGAGGAAGGACAGCCCGGACAGCAACAGGATCGCGGTGCCGATGTCCAGCGCCGCTAGCACCAGCACCGGCCCGGCGATATTGGGCAGGATGTCGCGCAGCAGCGAGCGCAGCGGGGAGTACCCCAGCAGGCGGCCGGCGACGACGTAGTTCTGCGTGCGCAGGCTCAGCACCAGGCTGCGGGTCACCCGCGCGTACTGCGGCCAGGACACCACGATCCCGGCGATCACCGCGTTGAACAGCGACGGCCCCAGTGAGGCGGCGATGACCATCGCCAGGATCACGGTGGGAAAGGCCATCACCAGATCGGTCAGCCGCATCAGGGTTTCATCCACCCAGCGGCCGAAGAACCCCGCGACCGCGCCGACGATCACGCCCACCAGCGTGGAGACCGCCACCAGCAGCAGGGCCAGCGGGATCGTCACCCCGGCACCGGCCATCAGCCGGGAGAACACGTCCCGGCCCAGGCCGTCGGTGCCCAGCAGGGCCTCACCGCCAGGGGGTTGCAGCCTCGGCAGGGACTGCTCGGTCGGGGAGAACGGGATGAAGGAGGAGGCGGTGAAGGCCACCACGATCCAGGCCAGGGCCACCACCAGTCCGATGATCGCCAGCGGGGTCAACCATGCCCGGGGGATCCGGGCGAAGACCGCCCGGCGGATCCTGCGCTGTTTCACGCCGCCCTCACCTACGCTCATCCCAACCTCACCCGCGGGTCGAGCACGCCGTAGAGCAGGTCGACGACGAAGTTGATCACCAGGTAGATCACGCCGACCACCAGACCCACCCCCATCACGCCGGGCAGGTCCAGGTTGGTGGCGGAGTCGTAGGCATAGGTCCCCAGCCCGGGCCAGGCGAAGACGGCCTCCACCAGCACCGTCCCGGACAGCAATGCCCCGAAGGCCACGCCCACGATGGTCAGGATCGGCAGGGAAGCACCGCGCAGCACGTAGTCGAACACCACCCGCGGGCCGCTCAGACCCTTGGCGCGGGCGGCGCGGATGTAGTCGGCGCTGAGCACTTCCAGAACGGCGGTGCGCACGAAGCGGGTGAGTAGCCCGATGGTGAACAGGGACAGCACCAGCACCGGGAGCATGAGGTGGGCGGAGGCATCCACGAACACCTCCAGGTCCCCGGCCAACAGCGCATCGATCGTGTACAACCCGGTGACTGTGGGCGGCGGGATCAACATCGGTGACAACCGCCCCGAGCCGGGGGCGATGCGCAGTTGCAGGAAGAACACGTGGAAACTGACCAGGGCCATCCAGAACGTGGGCACGCTCAGCCCGATCAAGGACACCACGCGCACCACCTGGTCGCTGACCCGGCCGCGCCGGTAGGCGGCGATGGTGCCCAGCGCGGTGCCCACGCACAGGCTGACGATGATCGACCAGATCGCTACCTCGAAACTGGCGGGGATGGCGGTGGCCAGGTCCTCGGTCACCGGCCTGCCGGTGGTCAGGGACGTGCCCAAGTCGCCCTGGACGAGGTTGGTCAGGTAGGTGAGGTACTGCACCGGCAACGGCTGGTCCAGGCCGTGCCGTTCCACGTAGGCGGCCACCGTCACCGGGTTCTGCGAGGCCCCCTCACCCAGGGCTGCGGCGATCGGGTCGCCGGGCACCAGATTGGTCAGGATGAACGTGACCAGGGTGACGCCAAGGAGCAGCAGGATCGAGGTGCCCAAACGGCGCAGCAGGTAGCCGGCCAGGGGCGACCTGGCCGGCTTCCTGCGTTTCGCCGGTGCCCGCACGGGACGATCAGCCCGCCGTGGAGATTTCGGCGATGTCGATGGTCCAGGTGGAGTTGTACGCCACTCCGGTGATGCCCGCGGCGGTGGCGATGTTCGACCCGGGCACGATCAGCGGCACGAACGGGCCGCCTTCCTGCATCGCAGCGGCGAAGTCGGTGAAGCGCTGCTCACGGGAGTCCGGGTCGGTCTCCAGCAGTGCCGCTTCGGCCAACTCATCGATCTCCGGGGCCATGTCCTCGGCCCAGCCGGCGCGCAGGCCCACGGTGCGGCCCGGGCCGAAGGGCAGGAAGTTGGCCGAGTCGGCGTAGTCCGGGCCCCAGAACCACATCCCGAAGGCTTCCTGACCGCCGGCGTACGCCTCGATCTC
>DATGSR010000067.1:0-11208 GCA_035302405.1 Beutenbergiaceae bacterium | reverse complement strand
GCGGACAGCGCGTTGCGCGAGGAGCCGACGACGACGCAGGCGTAGGTCCCAGACGGGCGGTACCCAGTCCACGGCAAGCACGCGGCGACCGGGCGGTTCCGCCCGGTTCAGTCATCGCCGGCCTCGGTTGAGTCATCGCTCGCACCCGCCGCGGCGTGCACTGCCAGCACCTCGGACACGTTCTCGATCCGCCAGGCTTGGCCGGTGTCTCCTTCGGCGATCAGCAAATCGTCGCCGGTCCGAACAGCTGCCAGGCCTCCGGTGGGTTCGGCATCCAGATCCACGGGGATCGCTTCCCACTGCCCCGGGCCCTCGGAGAACCTCAACTCCGGTCCTGCTGAGGTACCGGCGACGTACACCCAGCCCTCGTCGAAGTTCACCACCGGGCTGGACCAGTCGTCCTCCTCATCGGGATCGGAACCGGCCGTGAACGTAGCCAGATCGGTGGTGGTCCACCAGTCGTCTCCAGACCCGATCTGGATGACGTCATCGGCCACCCGGCAGTAGGCCAGCGACCCGCGCCACTCCTCGTCCACCTCGATCATGTGCCACTGTTCACCGGTGCGGTGCCAGAGACCGGGACGGTTGCCGCCGTCGGGGTGGCGGTAGCCACCGACGACGACCGGTTCCCCCTCCCACAGACAACTGTGGTTCAGGTCGGTCACCGTGCCGTCCGGTCCGGTTAAGAGTGCCTCGAAGTGCCAGTCCGAACCGTCTGCTGAGGCCCAGATCGCGCCGTACCTGCCTTCGGGGGCGGCACTGCTGCCCGCATCGCCGATCACTAACCACTGATCTGCGGATGGCAGTACATGGGAAGCGAAAATCGCGTCTATGTCGCCGACGGATTGCCCCTCGGTGTCGCTCCCGCCGTGGCCCTCCCCGTCCGGACTGCCACCCTCCCCCGTGTCACGCGGGGGGCTGTTGGGTTCGATCCGGTGCCGGGTCCACGGTGCCCCGGGCTCAGCCTGGCGCCACACCGGGATGTGGTCCCACTGCCGGCCGCCGCCGCCGACGATCACCCGTGTTCCATCTCGGGTCGCAACCGCTTGGGCGCCCTGGTCCGCCAAGCCCTCCGGCAGCCAATCGCCCTCACCATCGGCGTAACTGGCTGCCTCCACGTACCTGATCATCTCCTCGTCCGTTTCCTCAGTCACCCGACGACCCGTGCTGACCAGAACACCCTCATCCATCCCGAGCAGGGAGTACACCGAAGCGCCGGGGGTGAACGTCGCCAGCGTCTCCTCGGTGAGTTCTTCGCCCCAGTGTTCGTGGCGCACCTGCTGCGCTGTGATCACCAGCGTGCGGGACCCATCACCATCGGGGGCGACCAACCCGGCGACACCAAATTCGGGGAGCGTGTCGGTAAACCCAGTAGAAGACCACCTTTCGTCCCGGTTGTGGTACAGCACCTGCACCCGCGACGCCCGCGAACTCCATAGCGCGGTGTAGAACTGCCCGTCGACACCGAGCGGGACGCTCAGCCCCTGGTTCTCCGGACGGTCCTGCCAGCCCAGATCGCGCCGGTCATAATCCATGGTGAACCGTGCCCAGTTCTCCGCGTCCGGGGAGATCCAGGCCCGGGGCCGTAACCATCCGCCCTGGCGTTCCTGCCCGGTCGCGAAGTACCGCGTTCCGGCCCGCGTCACTCCCCTGACAGCGCCCTCGTCGTCGACGTCGGCGCGGGTGAAGCTCGCTCCCCGGTCGGCAGAGACCCAGATGGCCGCAATGTTCACCTCACCGGGGGCGCCCTCATACCCGGACAGGATGATGCGGTCCTCATGGACGAAGGCGTGGGCCACGTGAGCGCGCCGCTGTGGATCCCGCGGGCGAAGGTCCCGCACGACCATCTGCCCGTCATCGACCACTACCACCTGGGCCGATTCCTCCCCGGAAGAGTCCACTGCCACCACCAGGTCCGCGGAGCCGCCCGCGGCGGTCGGTTTGAACCCGGCGTGCTCACCAAGGTCCACTTCGTGCCAGGCGGCCCGGTCGGTGGAAGTGAGTAGGAACGCGACGTCACCGGCGGCGTCCGCGTCAGTGCCCTCCGGCGCGGCTCGCTCGTGTGTACCGTAGCCCGCGATGACGGCGATACTCAGGTCCCCGCCGAGCACGGCCCGCTCCACCCGCGTACCGGCCTCCTCCAGCTGGACGGGCTCGCCGAACATGTCTCCTGCCTGGGCTCTCCAGACCGCGACCGTGGGATGTTCCTCCTGCCCCATCACCTGGCTCACCGCGAGCACTAGAGCAGGCAGGTCGCCGTCGCCGTCGCCGTCGCCGTCGCCGGGAAGCATGTGCCACTGGCTGGTACGCCGCCCCTCGCCGTCGTACTCGCCGGGCAGTTGGTGCTCTGTGACGACCAACTCAGCCGTTGGCGCCGCCGGCGCACCGTCGTCGCCCGTTCCGTCTGCACCGATGACGCCGCATGCGCTCAGGACCAGGCTCAGCGCCGCGGCGGTGCTGACGCCGGCATGAGTGATGCGCCCGCCCCCGCGGCGGCCCTCGCCGTATCCGCCACGTGTGCTGCGGCCGGAGCGCCGTGTGCCGTGGCCGGCGGTAGTGCCACCGGCCCGCCTTGCGCTGCCACTGGCCCCCTCTGTGCTTCCACCGGCCCGCTCTGTGCTGCCGCCGGTACGCGGTGTGCTGTGACCGTTGCCCATGGACCCCTACCTCTGCGCTGTCTGCACTGACCTGCCCAGTAGAGCAGCGCTGGGGGGCGGGGCAACGCATGCCCGCCCAATCTGTGGACAACCCTGTGGACAGCCCCGCCCGACCGGCGGGTGGGCTCCATCTGCGCCGTCGGGCTAGGGTCGCCGCTCGCCCTGGGTCGTACCGTCGGAGCCGCCCGCGGCAGCGGTGGTCTTCTCACCCTGCAGTTCTTTGCGGACTTCCTCCCTCGCCCTGGCAACGGCTTCGTCGATCTGGCGGGCGTTCTCGGCCTTGGCGCGGCGACGGCGCCGCCAGGACCAGAACAGGAGGAAGAGCAGCGCTGCGAGGATGACCAACTCGACCCACGGAATCGCCCACGCCTGGGCCGACTGGGCCGCCTGCACCACCGGCAGCACGTCGGCCGAGGTCTGCGGGACGACGGGCGTCACCACCACCTCTTCCGTCAGCCGGAACAACGGCGGGATCCCGCCCACGTGTTCCGTGATCGCGACCGACCCTCCCGGGAGGATCTCATCGAGGGGTTCCGGCGCCGCGGCGTGCTCGCCCAGTCCGAAGACACCGTGCCCGTCGATCGCCTGCTCGGCGCCCAAGCGGATATTGCCGGCATTGTGCACCTCGTAGGTGATGGTGGCGCTTCCGGTGGAGAACGGGATCCAGGACCGTTCATAGGACACCGCGAGATCGGTCACCTCAACGGTGGGTTGGACCGCACCGGCCACCCGCAGGTAGATGCGGGACCCGACACGGTTATCAACCCGCACCCGTTGGCCTTGGGCATCGGTGGTCTCGGAGGTGAGCGAGGCGACTAAACCGCCGGCGTGATCTCCCGGGGTCGCATCTGCGGGGACGGTCAAGGAGAACGGCACCGCGGCGCTCTCCCCGGCCTCGATCGTGACTTCCTCATCCAACCCGACCCAGGCACCGACGCCCACGGGTTCGGCATCGGCCGGCTGCAGCGTGAAACCGCCGTCCGCGGTGTTGACCGCGTCGTGGGAGTACACCCGGAAGGTGAGTTCCTCGGAACTGAAGTTGTTCACCTGGGCGACGTCCTCCACCGTCTGCCCCGGCTCCAACTCGAACTCCCAGTGGGGCCGGCCGTCGCCGCCGTCCTCATCAGCCGGTTGCACCGACCAGGTGAGCGACTGCTCCTCCTCGGTGCTCTGCCCGGTCTGGTCCTCAGCCGTCGTCGCCGGCGTGATCGCCAGCCCGAGGCCGGCGATCACCGCCGCGAACGACGCGAATCTCACTGCTGCCATGACAGCATCAGATCACACCGCGGTGATCGTCAGGACCGCGGTGTACACCCCAGGCGGGGTGTCCACCGGCACCTGCAGTTCCACCCCCGCACCGAGGGTGGCCGCGCCACGGCCGGCGCCGGTCTCGGCCGAGCCCAGCAGGCGGGGCACGGACAGTCCGTCACCGTCCGGGAAACCGGGGGCAACCGCCCCGCCCGGGGTCACTTCCTGTCCTTCCGACGTGGACCCGACGGAGGGAGTCCAGCCGAGGTAGCCGCCGCTGAACGGCTCTGCGTCGTCGTCCGTGGTGAAGTCGGAGACCTCGGCGGTCACATCCCACCCCGGGTCGCTGACCCGGGAGTCGGTCACCCGGACCGGTCGCAGTTCTCCGGTGCTGGCCAACCGGTCACCTCGGGAGGTCATCTCCGGCAGCTCCACGGTCGCGTCCTGCGGGTCCACCGAGATGAGCAGGGACCCGTCGTCGCCCCCGCTCTGCGGGACGGTGGCGACGATGTCCTGGCTGGCGCTGTCGACCGGCGGCTGCTCGTCGTCCTCACCCACGGTCACCGTCACCGGCAGCGGTGTGGTGGGCCGCTCCGGGTCGTTGGACGCCAGCATCGCGATCGCCCGGTGCTCGCCTTCGCTCATCCCCGAGGAGTCGATGGTCACGGTCAATTCCTGACTTTCCCCGGCTGCGACGGTGCCCGACATCGGGGCGATACTCATCCACTCCGGTAATTGCGTGCCCGGCGCCTCAGTGGTGCCGGTGACGTTCAGGACCAGGTTGGTATCGGGGAACCCGATAGCCGACATCGGCGCGGGTTCAGGCATCCCGCACCCTTCCGAACGCAGGTAGGAGGGGGCGGACTCACCCTGGGCGTTGGAGCCCGGGAAGAAGCCGCCGGCCGCACTCATATCGGGGGCGTCCAGCTCGACGACGAGGGTCGACCCGGCGGGTGCCGTGCCCGTTACCGGCACGGTCACCATCTCCAGAACCTGCGGCTGCAGCGTCACCTCCGCGTTTCCGATCTGCGTCATGTTGTCGTAGGTGAGCGTCTCCCCATCGAGGGTATAGAGTCGTACGGTGATGGTGGCCGGACTATGATTGACCGCCTCGACGCCGAAAGAGACGTCGGTGACGTCGAAGTCGTCGGCGATGGCGAAGTCGCTCAGGGTGAACGTCCGTAGATAGCCGTTATCGGCTGTGAACCCCAGATCGGTGGAGCACGCCACGGTGTTGTTGGGCACGATCTCCTGGGATTCCGAGTGGGTCAGGGTGACCGAGCCGTTCGCACGCTCAGGTGTTTCGTTCCGGGCGACCGACGCGTTGGTGGCGGCCACCTCCGGGTTACGGGAGGGTTCGAGTTCCTCGCCCTGCCCGGGCAGGGTTCGTGCCGTCGGCAGCGGTGCCGCCGTGATCGGAGTGCCGGTGACCGGGCGCAGGGTGAACGCTTGCGCGTCGGCGTCGTCCACCACACTCCACTCCAGGTCCTGACCGCCGGGGTTGCCGATCGTGACGGTGTGCTCGGTGATCTCCTCGGCCGCCTGCTTGCTTTCGACCTCGGTGGGGTCGATTTCGATCTGTGCGGGTGAGGACATCACCACGATCGGGAATTGCGCGTCGGTGATCGGCGCCCCGCTGGGATGGGCGGCGTCGGCGGACCAGGTGACCGATCCGAAGGCCCGGTCACCCACCGGCAACGCGCTGGTTCCGGCGGTGATCTCCACTGTCGCGGACTCACCGGGAGCGAGCGTGATCGATGCCGGTTCGACCTGCACGCTCAGGCCCTCGGCGCTGGTGTCGGTGGCGGTGTAGGTGGTGGTGGTGTCGGCCGCGTTGGTGAGCGTGCGGGTCCAGGTGCAGACCGACCCGCACTCGTCATCCACCAGGGCGGGGACGTTGAGGGTGCGCGGGTCGCCGTCGAATCCCGGGGCGGGGTTTGCGCCCTTCAGGTTCGCGTAACTCTCATCCAGGATCAGGCCGGTGCGGCCGGCCGCCTGCAGGTCGATCCGGCCCGAGCCGCGGTCGAACGCCGTAGCCTCACCGGTGTCGGTGCGCAGGCCGTCCGGGTTCGCCGAGGCCGCCAACGCCGAGCGGATCTGCATGGGCGTCCAGTCCGGGTGGAGCGCGGTCAACAGCGCCCCGGCTCCGGCCACGTGCGGTGAGGCCATGGAGGTGCCCTGCTGGACCATGTAGGCATCCGGCGCACCGGCGTCGGCGGCGAGGATGTTGACGCCCGGCGCCGCGACGGTCGGTGCGATCAGGTCGTGTTGGGACGGGCCGCGCGACGAGAAACCTGCGACCGTGTCGGCCCAGGCCTCGTCGGTCAATGCGGACGTCTCGGGATTGAGGCGCGCCTGTGCCTCGCCGGCTCCGGACAGGTGCTCCCGCAGGTCCAGCCCGTCGTCCTGGCCGATCATCACAGCAGGCACGGAGGTGCCCTCCAGGCCGCCCATCGTGGTGGGCGGGCCTCCGGCGTTGCTGAAGATCACGACCGCGTCGGCGCCGGCGGCCGCGGCGTTGCCGACCTTCACCGAGAACTCACAGTCGCCGCGCTCGATGAGCGCGATGGAGCCGTCGAAGGTGCCCTCGGGGAACGCGGCACAGCCGGTCCCGTTGCCGGTATCTGCGTGGTGTGCGTCGCGAACGGGGGCGTCAATCGTGTCGGTGAGGCCGGGCCCGTCATCGGAGGGTACGGCGGGCATACCGCTCAGGTGGTCCGGGGCCCCGGTCGCCGTGACGTCCATGGTCTGGGCGAAGACCCGGTTGGTGGTCGTGGCGGCGACGGCGGTGATCCACGGCCCGGTGTGCGCCGCGGTACCGGCACCGGGACCGTTGTTTCCGGCGGCTGCTGCCACGAAGATGCCGGTGTTCGCGGCCTCGAGGAAGCCGATACTGACCGGGTCGGTCCAGGGGTCGTCCGCACCGGAGATGGAGAAGTTGATCACGTCGACCTCGTCGGTGACGGCCTGGTCGATCCCGGCCAGGATGGCGGTGATCGGGCAGTTGCTCAGGCACACCTGGTAGGAGATGAGGTTCGCCCGGGGGGCCACCCCGGACACCGTCCGGGTGAAGGAGGAATCGCCGACGACGACCTCGGCCTCGTGCATGTTGCCCGCCGCCGTGGCTGCGGTGTGGCTGCCGTGGCCGTCCATGTCGATGGCGCTGGTGGAGCGGTAGTCGAAAGTCCACGCGCCGATGAGTTTGTCGTTGCAGATCGCCTCGTCGGGCTGGCTGTTGTCCGACGGATCGCACGCCCCCAGATACTGTCCCTCACCGAGCGGGTTCTGGTGTTGGTAGCCGGACTCGTCGGTGGCGGCGAAGGAGGGGTGGTCAGGGTTGATACCGGAGTCCAGCACGCCGACGAGAACGCCTTCACCGCGGGTTCCGATGCCCTCGGCGGTGCTGTCCCCGTCCCAGAGCCCGGCTGTGCCGATCACCTCGTGGGACACATCGGTGGCGAACTCTCGGAGTTCATCCGGATAGACATTCGCCACCTCCGGCATGTCAGCCAGTTGCGCGGCCTCGGACCGGTCAGCCTCGACCACCACCGCGTTGAGGACCGCGCGGTAGTTGTGCTCGATGGTGACGTTGCGGCCCAGTTCGCTCTGCGCGTTGGTCGCGAACGAGTTGTGACGGGTCTGCAGATGGTCGGAGTAGGCCACCGCTGCCGCGGAGTCCATGTCCAGGCTCGGTGCACCCGACGCCTCAGGGCTAGTTGCGCTCAAGCCCGCGATACCGCCCTCGTAGGTCGCCAGGGACGGCTCGTCCAACTGCACGATCCACCGGCCCGTTTCGGATGTACCGAGCACGCCTGCCGCGGGGGCATCACCGTCGGCGCCCTCGGCGTCCGCGTGCTCCGTGGCAGCGGGGGGCTGGCCGGGCTGTGCCGAGGCGGCGGCCGGGAATACCGCCAGGGCCGCGACCATCGCGGTCACGGCCAACGCCCGACCGCACCAAGATCCGTGGTTGCTGCCTCGCACTTGTTGACTCCGTTCCGCCTGTTGCTTGAGTCTTGCCTTCGCTGGGTGCATCAGATCGCCGTGATCGTCAGAACGGCGGTGTAGGTACCGGATTCGGTTTCGACCGGTACTTGCAGTTCCAGGTCCGCGCCGAGTACCGCGGAGCCGGTGCCTGCACCTGCTCCGGCTGACCCGAGCGGGCGGGGCACGGACAGGCCGTCCCCGCTGGGGAATCCTGGCTCCACCGCCTCACCCGGCGTGACGTCCTGGCTGTCCGCGGTTTCCTCCACGGTCGGGGACCACCCGAGGTAGCCGCCTGCGAAGGTGCCTTCGCCCTCGCTGGCGGTGAAGTCGGATACCTGCGCGGACACGTCCCAACCGGGGTCGGTGGCGCGGGTGTCGGTGACGGTCACCGGTCGCAGTTCACCGGAGGTGGCCAGGCGATCGCCCAGCGAGGTCATCTCCGGAAGTGCCACCGTATTGTCTTCGGGGTCCACCGAGATCACCAGGGAGCCCTGACCCACGTCCTCCGGGATGGTGGCGACGATCTCCTCGGTTGCTTCCTGGACCGGCGGCTCGGATTCGTCGCCGTCGCCGTAGGCCACGAACACCCCGGTGCCCCACTCCACCTGGTTGTCGCCCTCCGGGTGCACACCGGAGGTGAAGACCACGTCGCCGTTGTCGTTGATCGAGGGCGCGCCGCCGAAGACGGGGCTGGCGTCGTGCTGGCCGAGTTGCGCCGTGCCCAGGTCGGTGGTCACCACGTCGCCCTGGGCCGCGACGGGCACCAGGTCGTCACCGTCGCCCACGTAGATCACCGGACCGTCCGGTCCGATGGCGCGGAACACGACCTGCCCGGCGTTGTTGATGTCCGGGCGGAAGTAGCGCACCGACTCCACCGGCCCCTCACCCTCGGCGGCGATCTCCGTGACCGTCTCGCCGTCGGCGCGGACCACGACCTTGGCGCCGTCGCTCACGCGCTGGGCGACCGCCGCGACCACACCCTCATCGTTCACCGCGATGCCGTTGTCGAACTCCTTGTAGGGAGATTCGGGGTCCACCGCCTGGTTGGCCAGGGCGAGCGTGGAGGAGCCGTCGGGGTTGAACACCCGCAACTCCTGCTCAGTGGTCATGTCCTGGGAGGTGGAGACCTTCGCCGCGATCTGGCCCGCGTTGTTGTAGTAGGCGGTGTAGAGGTATGTGTAGGGGCTTTCCGGGTCCAGGCCGCGGTCGCTGACGTAGAACTCGCCCGTACCGTCCCGATAGGCGGCCAGTGCTCGGCCCCCACCGAAGGATGCCTGGAATCCGATATTGCCGTCGTTGTCCGGTGCCGCCGAGGAGTAGGAGTTGGGCAGCACGGGTGCGGTTCCCACCCGCTCGGCGGTTCCCGTGTCCGCCTCATAGAGGTAGAGCTCGTTGTCGACGCCTCCGGTGCCGAGGGTGAAGGCGATGTCCCCGTGGTCGTTCAGAATCGCCTCGCCGGGGATGGAGTGGCCTTCCTCGCCGGTGTGGACGATCTCGCCCTCTCCGCCGCTGCCGAACCAGACTCCAGGGCTCCCCACCGTGGGGTCCAGACCCGCAACGAACTGGACCCGGAAGGAGACCTGCGCGTGCTCGTTGATCTGCGGGGTGATGCTGGTGAAGGACGATCCGGGCGGCAGGTTGTAGCCCCCGTCGTTGGCGAGCAGGTTGGTGCGCGCCTGCAACTCAACGGTGCTGTACGCATCGTCGTCGGCCTGGGCGGCCATCGGGCTCACTGCGCCGGCGATCAGGAGCGCGGCAGCGGCGGAGGTGGCGGCCAGCAAGGTTCGGGCGGAACGGCCCGCCACCGGGCGGGAGTGGGTCAACATCTTTGGAGCCTTCCGAGAGTAAGTGACCTCGGCAGTCTCCCAGAATTGTTACCACTGTCAATAGTGACACCGGTTTTGACCATGAATATCGCTGAAGAACGCCAAGCCTCTTCCCAGGTTCTGTCACCACTGTCAATAGTTACGCTAAGGTCACGCCATGACGGACCGTGCCGCGACCGAGCTCGTGCAGTTGGGCCTGACGCGTTATGAGGCCAAGGCCTACCTCGCCCTGATCGGCCGCGACCACGGGACGCCCGCTGAAATCGCCCGCATCGGGCAGATCCCACGGCCTCGGGCCTACGACGTGTTGGCGTCCCTGGCGGAGCGCGGCTTCGTGGTGCCGGTCTCGGACGCGCGCGGGGTACGGTACCGGGCCAATGCACCCGACCAGGTCTTCGACAGCCTGCTGGCCGTACGCCGTCGGGACCTGGACCAACTCGCCTCCCGTTCCAGGGAACTGGCGATCGAGTTGCAGACCAGATTCCTCGACGGCCAGGGCCGCGGCGAGCCGCTGGACTATGTCGAAGTCTTGCGCGATCCCGCCCACACGGTGCAGCGCATCAATCGGCTGTGGCAGGGCGCTCAGGAGGAGATCCTGGCGATGGTGCGACCGCCCTATCTGGCGCCGCCGGCATCGGATGAGGCGTCCCTGCCGGAACGTCCCAACATCAGAGGCATCTACGCGCGTTCTCTGCTGGAGGACCCACGACTCGTGGAACTACTCGAGGCCTACGTCCGGCTCGGCGAGGAGATCCGCGTCAGTGAGGAGGTGCCGCTGAAGCTCACGATCGTGGACGGGCAGTCCGTCGCGTTCAATATGCCGGACCCGGTGGAGGATGATTCCTCGGTTACCACGATCGTCGTCCATCATCGCGACCTGGCCGCCACGCTGCGCATCGCATTTGAAACGCTGTGGGAGAGCGCCGAACGGTTCCCAGCACCGCGCAGATAGTCAAGGGCGCTACGGTGCTGTCGGCGCGCGCGGGGATGCGAAGGAGAACGATATGAAGCGAGTGCCCGCACTGGCATTACTCGCCGCGGCAGCCTTGATCCTCGGCGGATGCGGTGACTCGAACGATCCCGCCGAGCCCGATCAGCACCCCACGACACATGAGTCCCCAGGCGAGGACGGTACCGATCCAACGCAGGACGACGAGGCACCGACCGGCGGCGATGGGGCGGATGCGCATGACGACGAGCGCGTGGGCGCGGCAGCAGCGGACCTGGCCGACCGCACCGGCGCGGATCCTGATCAGGTGCGGGTAGTCCAGTTCCAGGCCGTGACCTGGCCCGATGGGTCGGTCGGATGCCCGGAAGAGGGGATGAGTTATACCCAGGCCCTGGTGGACGGGTACCGGCTGATCCTGGCCGCCGATGGCGAGCAGTATCACTATCACTCCGCCGGTGAGGAAGAGTTGCTCTTCTGTGAGAACCCGCAGGAGCCGGTGGACGACCGGCAGTAGGCGCCGCTGCGCAGGAGACCGCCGCTACGC
>DATGSR010000066.1:0-3716 GCA_035302405.1 Beutenbergiaceae bacterium | reverse complement strand
ACCGCTCGCACCGTCGTCGGCCCCGATGAGCCCTACGGTGACCGCACGGCCACCGACATGGCCGCCGACCACTGGGGCCACCTTGCGGGCGTTCTGGCGGAACGCGGCGTCCACATTGGCGCGTGGGCGCTGAGCCGCCTACCTCACGAGGTTGTCCTCAGCGACCGGGTCCGCGCCCGTCTCGTCGCGCGCTGAACACCGCCCGCCTTCCCGCCGCTAAACCCGCACCACACCGTTCGACGACGAGCCGAAAAGCGCCGGCGTCGCCCGGCCCGGCGCCGGATGCCTCCCAGTTGCTGCCGCTGCTCACCTGGGGTCCACTGGATGAACGACTCAGGCGGTGCTGCCCTGGCTCCGTGCGTGCCGTTGGAGGTGGGAGATGGTGGACCGGATCGCACAGCCCTGGGGCAGTCGGACCCCGTATGGGCCGGGGGAGACTTGGCCGGTGCGGGTGGATACCTACCTGGCCGACGGCGTGGGGGAGGAGGACGTGGAGCGCTGGGTGCCCTCGGCCTCCATCCTGCACTCCGACGGTGACGCGATGGACATCGCCGTCAAGGAGCAGGCGATCGTGGGTGTTCGCGGGCGCGAGCAGGATCGCGTCAATCGTGGCCGGCTGGGCCCCAAGGACCTATTCGGCTGGCAGGCCAATGCTTCCTCGGACCGTCTCACCGGGCCTTTGGTGCGGGAGAACGGCCGCCTTGTGGAGAGCGACTGGGACACGGCGATGGGCCGCATCGTTACCCGCACGAAGGATTTGCTGGCCGAGCGCGGGCCGACGTCCTTGGGGTTCTACACCTCCGGGCAGCTGTTCCTCGAGGAGTACTACACCCTGGGGGTCATCGCCCACGGCGGGTTGGGCACCAGGCACTTGGACGGCAACACCCGGCTGTGCACGGCCACTGCCGCCGCCGCACTGAAGGAGTCCTTCGCCTCCGACGGGCAGCCGGGCAGTTACACCGACGTGGACCACGCCGACGTCATCGCGCTGTACGGCCATAACGTGGCCGAGACTCAAACGGTGCTGTGGGCCCGGATGCTCGACCGTCTGGCTGGCCCGAACCCGCCCGCCATCGTGTGCGTCGATCCCCGCCGCACCCGGGTGGCACAAGCCGCGACGGTGCACCTGGCGCCGCGCCCCGGCACCAACGTCGCGCTGATGAACGGGCTGCTGCACGAGATCATCGCCAACGACTGGGTGGACCACGACTATGTTGCTGCGCACGCCGTCGGCTACGACGAACTCGAAGAGGAGGTCGGCAACTACCCTCCGGAACGGGTGGCCGAGATCTGCGGGGTGCCGGCCGAGCAGATCCGAGAGGCCGCCCGGATCATCGGGACCGCCGAGCGGCTGATGTCCACGGTGCTGCAAGGCTTCTACCAATCCCATCAGGCCACCGCGGCGGCGGTGCAGGTGAACAACATCCACATCGTCCGCGGGATGCTCGGGCGCCCCGGGTGCGGACTGCTGCAGATGAACGGCCAGCCCACCGCCCAGAACACCCGTGAGTGCGGCGCCGACGGCGACCTGCCGGCCTTCCGTAACTGGGCCAATGACGAGCACGTCGCCGAACTCGCACGGTTGTGGAATGTGGACCCGATCCAGATCCCGACGGCCACATCGCCCACGCATCTGATGAACATCATGCGATACGCCGAACAGGGCACGATCAACTTCCTGTGGATCAGCGCCACCAACCCCGCGGTCTCCCTGCCGGAACTTTCACGCATCCGTTCGGTGCTGGCGCAGGAGGATCTGTTCGTCGTCGTCCAGGATTTGTTCCTTACCGAGACGGCCCAACTGGCCGACGTTGTCCTCCCGGCGGCCACGTGGGCGGAGAAGACCGGCACGTTCACCAACGCCGATCGCACCGTGCACCTGTCGGAGAAGGCGGTGGAACCGCCCGGGCAGGCGCGCCCCGACCTGGAGATCTTCCTCGATTACGCCCGGCGCCTGGATCTGCGCGATAAGGACGGTGAGCCGCTGATCAAGTGGTCCACCCCGGCCGAGGCGTTCGCAGCGTGGCAGGAGTGCTCGCGGGGGCGTCCGTGCGATTACACCGGCATCACCTATGAACGGCTCCGGGATGGGGGCATCCAGTGGCCGTGCAACGAGGAGAATCCCGATGGCACCGAGCGGCTGTACGCCGAGGGGCGCTTCTTCGCCCACCCGGATTACTGTGAGTCCTACGGCAAGGACCTGATCACCGGGGCCCCGCTGGAACCCATCGAGTACCAGGCGCTGAACCCCCACGGCAAGGCCGTCATCAAAGCGGCCGAGTACCTGCCGGCCCATGAAGTGCCCGGGCAGGACTACCCCTTCCACCTCATCACCGGGCGCACCCTCTACCAGTTCCACACCCGCACAAAGACGGGGCGTGTGCCGCAGTTACAGGCTGCCGCTCCCGATGTTTGGGTGGAGATCTGCGCCGCTGACGCCGAGCGCCTGGGCGCCGGTGAAGGTGACCTGCTGGAGATCACCAGCCCGCGCGGTTCCATGCGTGCCCGTGCCCGGGTGAATGAGATCCGCGAGGGCGTGCTCTTCCTCCCGTTCCACTACGGGTACTGGGACACCGACGCCGGTCACCGTCCCGAGGGCGCGGGCCGGGCGGCCAACGAGTTGACGATCACCGATTGGGACCCGGCGTCAAAGCAACCGCTCTTCAAGACCAGCGCGGCCGGGGTGCGGGTGGTCCAGCGGGCGGCGGGTCAGCCGGCAGCCGCCCCGACGACGACGGCATCCGCGCCAGTGGGGGATGACGTCCCGCAGACGCGTGGCGGGTCGGAGGCCGAAGCCAGCGAACAGTTCGTTCCGGCCGGAGGTGAACGATGAGTACGAAGGCTCAGATGCTCCTCGGCGATCTGCACCGCAAGGAGCACACCATGGTGAGCCAGTTGGGCCAACTCGCCGAGCGACACCCGGGGCACCAGGAGGTTTACCACGTGGCCCAGGACATCGCCCGTTGGTCCAGCCAACACCTGGAGCGCCTGGAAGCCGCTGCCCAGGAGTACGGCATGGACCTCAACACCGAGGAAGGGCCCGACGACGGTGCGCGCCTGGAGGACAAGCGGTACCTGGGAGGCGGCTCGGACGCGATCCCCCCGGCGGAGGGTGATCAGCCGCTGCCTGAAGGGTTGCAACTGCTGGAGGACCTGCGGGCGATCTACCTGCACGCTGCCGATCTATCCATCGACTGGGAACTGCTGGGCCAGGAGGCGCAGGCACTCAAGGATGCCGAACTGCTCGCCTTGTCCGCCCAGTGCCATCCGGGCACCCTGCGTCAGATGCGGTGGGCGAACGCCATGCTCAAGGCCAGCGCACCGCAGGTCATGGCCAGTTGACTCATGGCCCAAGTAACCGTCAGCGGGAGACGAGTTTGAAGAAGGTGCTGTCCTCACCGCTGGCCTTCTGCCGCTGGTAGAGGAAGGCGAGGTTCTCCTCGTCGAACTTGGCGAACCACTCCTGCCAACTGATGGGTTCGAGGTCGTCGGCACCGGCTCCTCCGGGAAAGTCGATGCGCAGCACGCCGGCGGAGTCCTCACCCTCGGTTCCGCGCACGCTCGCGGGTTTGCCGTTGTGCTCCTCGACCCACTGGCGAATCTCGTCGTGGTCGGTCGTGGTCGTGGTGTCCGATGCCATCGCCTACCTCCTCACCGGCGCCGGTGTGGTCCCGACTGATGCGGTCCCGATGGGCCGGGTTCTGATGTGGTCGTGC
>DATGSR010000065.1:0-17408 GCA_035302405.1 Beutenbergiaceae bacterium | reverse complement strand
GATCGACCCCGACGGCTTCTTCTTCGCGGTGCCCCGGGAGATCGAACGCGAGGTGTGGCCCTACGAGCAGTTCGAACTGGCCCGCTCCCGGGTGGAGACCCAGATCCCCGAGGACGACCTGTTCGCCGGTGTACGCCCATGACCATCGCCCAGTTGGCGCTCGCGGTGACGCTCGCCGCGGCTGACCAACGCCCCCAGGAACCGGACCCGGAACTGGTGACGCCGGGGTTCGGCGGGTTCCTGCCGGTCTTCGCGCTGATGCTGGTGCTGGCCCTACTGGCATGGTCGATCACCCGGCACTCCCGCCGCGCCGAGGCACGTCACCGCGCCCGGATGCAAGCGCAGCAAGACAGCCAGCAGGCGGCTGGTGCCGCTGCGGAGGGCGAGCCGGCCCGCACCAGCGCCGACGACGCCGATGAAAGCGCCCAGGTAGATGAAAGCGCCCAGGTAGACGGAGCGGGGCAGGCCCAGGAGCCGGGTGGGACTGACAAAGCAGCCGACACCGCGGCCGAGGGCAAAATCGAGGAGCCGGCCCAGGCTGACGAACCGACCATCGACGGCGAGCGGACGGAGCAACCATGAGCGGGCAAACAGAGGGCACCACGCTGCCGGTCGCAGTGGTTCAACTGCAGAGCGACGCCGATGCCCACGCCAACGCCGAAGCCGCCGGCGCGGCGATCGCTGGTGCCGACCCGGCCCGCTTGGTGCTGCTACCCGAGTACACCAGCGGTTGGGCCAAGAAACTCAGCCCTGATCTGGCCCAATCCCCCGAGAGCCACTTCACCTCCACCGTGCGCAGCGCGGCGGCACACGCAGGCCGCACGGTGGTGGTGGGCACGATGGAGCCCGACGACGACGCGGCACCCCGGTGCGCCAACGTCGCCCGCGTGGTGGGTCCGGACGGGCGCGATGTGGGCAGTTACCGTAAAGTGCACCTGTTCGACGCCTACGGCATCACCGAATCCGACACTTTGGTGGCCGGTCCGGCGGGTACCGAGCACGCCTTGGTGTTCGACGTCGGCCCGCTGCGTGTAGGCGTGGCGACCTGTTATGACCTGAGATTCCCCGAGATCTTCCGGGTATTGGCCGACGCCGGCGCCAACGTCTTCGCAGTGGGGGCGGCTTGGGCAGCCGGAGAAGGTAAAGCGGACCTGCTGCTCACCTTGGCGCGGGCCAGGGCCATCGAGAACACCAGTTATGTGCTGATCGCCTCTCAGCCGGGGCCGGGCCGAAGCGGGCACAGTGCCATCATCGACCCCACCGGCGTGGTCCTGGCCCAGGCCGGTGCGGATGAGCAGCGGACGCTGCACGCCGAACTCGACCCGCAGGTGGTGCGCACCGCTCGGACCCGGGTACCCAGTCTGCGCCACCGCCGATACCGCGTGGTGCCCGCCTGACCGGGCGACTTCGCCGGTGCCCGCCTGACCGGGCGACTTCGCCGGTGCCCGCCGCTCAGCGCAACGCGAGAACTGCCAGTAGCACGGCAGCCGCGTGACAGCCGTAGCCGATCACGGTGCCTACGTGGAAGATCTCGTGGTACCCGAAGTATCGCGGGCTGGGATTCGGCCACTTGAACCCGTAAGCGGCCGCCCCGAGCGTGTAGCCCAGCCCGCCGGCGATGATCAACCACACCACGGCCGAACTCGAGGCCTGGTGGAACGCGGGCAGGAACCAGACCGCCACCCAACCGAGGGCGATATAGACGGGCACGTAGAACCAGCGCGGGGCGTGTAGCCAGAACACCCGCGCACCGATTCCGGCCAACGCTCCGGCCCACACCACGATGAGCAAGATCGCCGCGGTACTCACCGGCAAGAGAATGACCGCGAGCGGGGTGTAGGTCCCGGCGATCACCAGGAAGATGTTGGAATGGTCCAGCCGGCGCAGGATCGCGAAGTGGCGTGGCGACCACGTGCCGCGGTGGTAGATCGCACTGACCGTGAACAGCACCACGGTGGTGATCGCGAACACCAGCACCGCTACTCGGGAGGAAGCGGTCGGAGCCAGCACCACCAGCACGATTCCCATCACGGCCGCCAATGGGCCCATCACCGTATGGATCCAGCCGCGAAGCAGGGGCTTGACGGCGGCCGCGAGGTTGGCGGCGGTCTCACCGGGTGGCGGTGCGGTCACGACGCTCCGATCGAAACGGGGTAGAAGGCATCACCCGCACGCGCGATACGCAGGGCGACTAACCTACGACATCGTAAGTTACGCCGTCGTAGGCTTCAACGAGCAATCCAGCGAGTACCGTGTGCCTAGCGTGCGCCATGTCCGATCACCAGTACCCGAGAGGAGACCCCGCCGCCCATGCGCCCTCCGGCACTGCTGTACGGACTGTATGAACGGCGTCTCAACCGTGCGTTGGAAGGTGCTCAACTTCCCAAGCACGTCGGGGTGATGCTGGACGGGAACCGCAGATGGGCTCGGGCGGTTGGCTTGGATGCCGCGCACGGGCACCGCGCCGGCGCCCAGCGCATCCACGACCTGCTCACCTGGTGTGAGGAAGCCGGTGTAGAGGTGGTGACGATGTGGATGTTGTCCACCGACAACCTGCGGCGAGAGCCCCAAGAGGTGGAGGACCTGCTGCAGATCATCGCCATGGCAGTCGATGACCTGGGCAAGGCCCGCCGCTGGCGGTTGCGCATGGTCGGAGAGTTGGGTCTGCTGCCCGATGAGGTGGCCGACCGGCTGATGGCCACTGAAGAAGCCACCGCGGATGTGGAAGGTATGCAGGTCAACGTCGCCGTGGGGTATGGCGGCCGCCACGAGATCGCCAACGCCGTGCGGTCGCTGCTCAAGGAGCACGTGGCCGCGGGACGAACCGTGGACCAGATCGCCGACTCGCTCACCGAGGACGACATCGCCGAGCACCTGTACACCAAGGGCCAGCCCGACCCGGACCTGGTGATCCGCACCTCCGGCGAACAGCGCCTCGGCGGATTCCTGCTCTGGCAGAGCGCGCACAGCGAGTTCTACTTCTGTGAGGCCTTCTGGCCGGACTTTCGCCGTATCGACTTCCTGCGCGCCCTTCGCTCCTATGCCACTCGTGAACGACGGATGGGCCGCTGAGTGTCCGCAGGGGGACCGGCGCGTGAACAGTTCGTTCCGACCGCGTCTTCTCGGCGCGCCGCGCTCGATGTGACGCCCATCACGTCGTAGCGTGAGGTCAGTGGCAGGCACACCCGCCGGCCACCGGAAGGCCATCACATGACGTCCACGCTCATGTGGGAACGGGGCCTTCGGCCCCCACGGGCCGACCGCCTCCACCCGCACCCACCACGCCCCAGGGCCTGGTGCGGTAGGTCCAACTAAGGAGCTACCCGTGAGCCGTGACTCCCTCGCGTTCAACGACCACCCCGACCACACGCTGCAGGGAGATGCGGCTCCCCTGCCGGTAGCCGCACCGGATGCGGACCTGGAGAAGGGGCAGGTGGTGACCTACGTGCTGGACACCTCGGTGCTCCTGTCCGACCCGTGGGCGATCCAACGATTCGCCGAGCACCACGTGGTGCTGCCGGTGGTGGTGGTCACCGAGTTGGAAGCCAAGCGACATCACCCCGAACTCGGCTACTTCGCCCGCAGCGCCCTTCGGTTTCTCGATGACCTGCGGGTCCGCCACGGCCGGTTGGATGCACCGGTTCCGGTCGGGGGCCAGGGCGGCACGGTCCGGGTAGAACTGAACCACTCCGATCCGGTAGTGCTGCCCTCCGGGTTACGGCTGGGCGACAACGACACCCGCATCCTGTCGGTCGCAGCAAGCCTGGCGCAGGAGGGCGAGCACGTCACCATCGTCTCCAAGGACCTGCCGATGCGCGTCAAGGCCTCATCCGTCGGCCTGCGGGCCGAGGAGTACCGGGCCCAACTGGCCCTGGACTCCGGCTGGCGCGGGATGTCCGAAGCGGCGGTCAGCGACGAGGAGATGGGCCACCTGTGGTCCTCCGGGCGGCTGGTGATCGCCGACCTGATGGGAGCTGACCAGGTGCGCGACCTGCCCTGCAACACCGGCCTGGTGCTGCACTCACCGCAGGGGTCGGCCCTGGGCCGGGTGACGGCGGACAAACAGATCCAGTTGGTCCGCGGAGACCGGGACGTCTTCGGGTTACAGGGCCGCAGCGCAGAGCAGCGAGTGGCGATCGACCTGCTCCTGGACTCCGAAGTAGGCATCGTGTCCTTGGGCGGGCGCGCCGGCACGGGCAAATCCGCGCTGGCGCTGTGCGCGGGCCTGGAGGCCGTGCTGGAACGCCAGGAACACCGCAAGGTCGTGGTGTTCCGCCCGTTGTACGCCGTTGGCGGGCAGGAACTGGGATACCTGCCGGGCACCGAGTCGGAGAAGATGAACCCCTGGGCCCAGGCAGTGTTCGACACCCTCGGTGCGGTGGTCTCCACCGAGGTGGTGGAGGAGGTCATGGACCGCGGCATGTTGGAGGTGCTGCCGCTCACGCACATCCGGGGCCGGTCCTTACACGATGCGTTCGTCATCGTCGACGAGGCCCAATCGTTGGAACGCAACGTGTTGCTCACCGTGCTCTCCAGAATCGGGCAGAGCGCACGGGTGGTTCTCACCCACGACGTGGCCCAACGCGACAACCTGCGCGTGGGCCGCCACGATGGAATCGCCTCGGTGATCGAGTCGCTCAAGGGCCACCCGCTATTCGGCCATGTGACCCTCACCCGATCGGAGCGCTCCGCCGTCGCTGCCCTGGTCACCGAGTTGCTCGAAGGCCCGGGGGTGTAGGCAGGCCGGGGCGTGAGAAGGGCGGCGGTTTGGGCAGGCCGGCGTGAGAAGGGTGGGGGCGAAGGTACTGGGCGTAGGGACCCAGGCGTAAGAAGGACGAAGTTGAAAGTAATAGGCGAAGGGGCCGGGGCGTAAGAAGGGACCGGGGGCACCGCTCGAAGGTTCGTCGGGCCCACTTATGCGCTCTACGCATACTCCGGCGCCCAGATTGGTGACAATTGCCACGTTCGCGAGCCCTTTATCTCGGATCTGAGTTAGCGTGTCCGTCATGACGACGATCGAACAGCCGCACACCACGCTGCTTGAAATCGGTGCCCTGATCCGTGGCGCGCGGCAGAACAAGGGGATGACCCAGACACAGTTGGGCCAGTTGCTGGGAACGAGCCAGAGCGCCGTGGCCCGGATCGAAAGCGGTGGGCAGAACATCTCGGTCGAACTGCTCGCGCGGATCAATCAAGCCCTGGAAGCCGATCTGCTGTCCGTCGGCGCACCCCGTCCGGCGCATCTGCGAGTCACCGGCGGCCAGGAACTCTCCGGCACCATCACGGTGAAATCCTCCAAGAACGGTGCGGTGGCACTGCTGTGCGCCTCCCTGCTGAACCGGGGGCGCACCACGCTGCGGGGCGTGGCCAGGATCGTGGAGGTGGATCGCATCGTTGAGGTGCTGCGTTCGATCGGGGTGCGGGCCACCTGGTCCGCAGACGGTAAGGACCTGGAACTGGTGCCGCCGGCGAAACTCGATTTGGGCCGGATCGACACCGATGCCGCCCGGCGCACCCGCAGCATCATCATGTTCCTGGGTCCGCTGCTCAACCGGGAAAGCACGTTCCAACTGCCGTACGCCGGCGGCTGCGACCTGGGCACCCGCACCGTCGAGCCGCACATGATCGCCCTTCGCCCGTTCGGACTGGACGTGCTGGCCACCTCCGGGTCGTATCAGGCGACAGTGGATCCGGCTCGTCCGGAGGAGATCAACGTGGTGCTCACCGAACGTGGGGACACGGTGACGGAGAACGCGATCATGGCCGCCGCCCGCCACGACGGGGTGACCACGATCCGCAACGCGAGCCCGAACTATATGGTCCAGGACCTGTGCTTCTACCTGGAGTTGCTGGGCGTACAGGTCGAGGGGATCGGCACCACCACGTTGCGCATCCACGGCAAGCGCGACATCAACCGGGACGTGGAGTACGCCCCCGGGGAGGACCCGGTGGAGGCGATGAGTCTGCTCACCGCAGGGATCGTCACCAACTCCGAGATCACCGTGGCGCGGGTGCCGATCGAGTTTATGGAGATCGAACTGGCCACTTTGGCCGAGATGGGCTTGCGGTACACCGTCTCGCCCGAATACCCCGCCGCCAACGGCCGCACCAGGTTGGTGGACGTCACTGTGCACCCCAGTGAGTTGCGGGCCCCGATCGACAAGATCCACCCGATGCCGTTCCCTGGGCTGAACATCGACAACCTGCCGTTCTTCGCCGTCATCGCCGCCACCGCATCCGGCACAACGCTGATCCACGACTGGGTCTACGACAACCGGGCACTGCACCTGACCGACCTGACCCGGTTGGGCGCGGACGTGCGGCTGCTGGACCCCCATCGCCTGGATGTCACCGGGCCGACCCGTTTCTCCGGGGCCGAGGTCACCTGCCCGCCGGCTTTACGGCCAGCAGTAGTGATTCTGCTGGCGATGCTGGCGGCCAAGGGCACCTCGGTGCTGCGTGGCGTGGACATCATCGCCCGCGGGTACGAGCAACTCCAGGAGCGGTTGATCGAACTGGGCGCGCAGATCGAGACATTTCGGGACTGAACCCGTCGTTGACCGGTGCGGCGGTCTCAGCGCAGCGGATTGAACGGTTCGAGCAGGTCGGGCACCTCTCCGGTGGTGATTGCCTCGGTGAGGAGCCGCCCGGTGAGCGGGCCAAGGGTGATGCCCCACATTCCGTGCCCGCCGGCAACGTGGACCCTAGGGGAGACGGTCGGCCCGATCTGGGGCAGCCCGTCCGGGGTCACGGGCCGGGAGCCGACCCACTCGTCCTCGCGTTGATCGAAGTTCGCGCCGGTGAACATCGGCTTGGCAGCGCCCACGATCGCCTCGATCCGGCGCGGGTCCAGGGGCGCATCCGGCCGCTGGAACTCCATCATGCCCGCGACCCGGAACCGCTCTCCCAGCGGAGTGCAGGCCACCCGCTGGGCGGGTAAGTACACCGGCATGGTCGGGTTCGGATCGATCTCGATGCTGAAGGAGTAACCGCGCCCGGCTTGAATGACCTGGCGCACCCCGAACTTCTGGGAGAACTCCGGCAGCCAGGCGCCGGTGGCCAGTACCACCACATCGGCGGTGAGACGCTCCGCCTCACCTGCGCCTCGCGCCGGGCTCTCCGAGCGGGTCTCGCCGCTACGGACGTTGGATTGTACGGTCACGCTCGCGGGGCTGGACGGCCGGCCACCGTCCACGTCGGTCACGCGCGTTCCTTCGAGGATCTTGGTGCCCTGGGCGCGGACGGCATCGGCCAGGGAGCGCAGGTAGGCGGGCGGGTCGATGTAGCGGGTCCCGTCCAACCGGATCGCTTCGACCACCCGGTCCGACAGCGCCGGCACCAGTTCACGGGCGGCGTCGCCGTCGATCACCTCGGACTGGATCGGTTGGCCCGCGGCATCGATCTGTTCGAACTCCTCCTGCAGCATCCGGTGCTGTCCGGGTTTGTCGAAGCACGCCAGGAACGCCTCGGGCGTCACGGTCGGTTCGGCCACCCCGTTCTCGGTGAGTTCATCGAATGCTTCCAGGGACTTGCGGTTCAGCGGAATGTAGTAGGACATCGCCTCGCTCCAGGCCCGGGAGGTGGACCGGCGAAGGAATCCGCTGAGGAACCGCACCAGCACCGGATCGAACCGCGGGGGCACGTAGACCGGGGAGTTGGGGGAGACGAAGGCCTTGATGCCCGACTTCAAGATCGCCGGTTCCGGCAACGGGGTGGTGATCGGCGGGGTCAGCCAGCCGGCGTTGCCCCAGGAAGCACCTGCGGCGACGTGGTCTTGTTCCACCACCGTGACGCTCAGGCCCGCGCGATGCAGATGCCAGGCGGTGGCCAACCCGACGACGCCGGCACCCACCACGATCGCCGAACGGGGCGTGGGGATGGTCCGTGCTTGTACGGCTTCGGTGCGGCGTTTCCGACGTGATCCCATTTCTCCATTGGTACCAGTCCGACCGGTCTGCTGCCAGACTTTCAGGCATGATTTGGTGCCGGCCGAAGCGGTGCCCGAGCCGCCCTGCTAGTAGCCGTCGACGGCGCCCGCTCAGTTGGTAGGTGGCGCCTCAGTTGGTAGGTGTGGCGCGCGAATTGGTCAGCGTGGGCGCCCAGTTGGTAGGTGTGGGCACGCGAGTTGGTCAGTGTGGGCGCTCCAGTTGGCAGCGTGGGCGCGCGTCCAGTTGGTGTTCAGCCCGGTCAGACCAGGCGGGCGCGGCCGTCGGCCAGGTCGTACTCCACGCCGAGTACGGCGCACCGCCCCTCGGTCACCGCTTTTTCTAGGCTCAGCGAGTACGTCCGCAGCATGTCCACGGTGGCACGTACGTGTTGGCGGCGCAGGGCGTCGTCGTCGGGAATGTGGATCTGCCGCTGCAAAGTGGCGGATTGTGCCGCCGGCGGTGCTTCCGGGTCCGACGGCGCACGCTCGGCGGCGGTGGCCCGGTCCGTCCCGGAGCGGGTCACCAGGCTGGGGATCACACGGTCGACGACCGCGCGCACGAAACCGGAGGGCATCTGCCCATTGGTGAGCGCCTCGATCGCAGCGTGTAACGCCCCGCACCGGTCATGGCCGAGCACCACCACCAGTGGCACCCCGAGCACGTCCACGGCGTACTCGATCGACCCGATCACCGTGGTGTCCACGACGTGGCCGGCGGTGCGGACCACGAACAAGTCACCCAGCCCGCGGTCAAAGATGAGTTCGGCAGCCACCCGCGAATCGGAGCAACCGAAGATCACCGCGAACGGGTGTTGGCGCACGGACACTTCGCGTCGATGGTCCGCGCCCTGAGCCGGATGCTCCATGTCCCCGGCCACGAACCGTTCGTTGCCTCGTTGCAGCGCTTCCCACGCCGCTTGCGGGCTCACCGGCGGTTGCGGGCTCATTGTGCCTCCACGGAGTCGAGTTCGGTTCGGGTCGGCGGGTCTGCGCCCGGGCGGCTCACGGTGATTGCCGCGGCCGCGGCGGCGTGGGTCATGGCCTGCCGGAGGGTGGCGGTCGGGATTCGATGGAGTGCCTCCCGCCGGGCCGCGCCGAGTAGTTCTGCCTGCCACAACGCGTCGATCAGGCCCGCCATGTAGGAGTCGCCGGCGCCGACGGTGTCGGCCACGGTGACCTCGGGGGCGGGCACGTTCACCAACCCATTCGCGGCCACCCCGGTCGCGCCCTGTTCGCCGCGGGTAACCACGACCAGCGCGGGCCCCCGGGACAACCACTGCTGCGCCACGTCAACGGGATCGTCATCCGGGTACAACCACCCCAGGTCTTCGTCGGAGACCTTGACCACATCGGAGTGGCCCACCAGATGCTCGATCCGGGGCCGCACGGCAGTGCCTGTGCCCATGATGCTCGGGCGCACGTTCGGATCGTAGGTAACCGTGGCGTGGGCGGAACCGGACGCCATCAGGTGTGCCACGCCGTCGGCCCCGGGTGGGAGCGTGGCAGCGATCGACCCGGTGTGCAGCACCGCCACGTCCGGACCGACCTTCGCCGGCGGTACCCGCCAGTCCAGGTCGAAGGTGTATTCGGCGGCGCCCTGGGCGTCGAGGTGCGCCGCTGCGGTGGACGTACGCGGGGCGCCGTCGGAGCCGGGAGCCAGGTGCACTCCGCCGGTCTCCAGATGGTCCCGGATGAGTCGGCCGCGCCGATCGAGCCCGATCCAGGTGACCAGCCGGGCGCTTCTGTCCAAGCGGGCCAGTCCAAGGGCCACGTTGGCGGGAGAGCCGCCGGGATACTCCCGGACCTGCCCATCGGGACGGTGGACCACATCCACCAGTGCTTCACCCACCACCAGTGCGACCTCAGTGGCAACCTGCAGGGAGGCGGGCGGGGATCCCCCCTCGGCGGTCTCGTCGCTCACCGTTGGGGATCGACGTCGAAGGGCGGCTCCTCGGCGTCGGCGGTGGGGGCAGCACGGGAAGCCGCAGCGTCGTCGTCATGCGCGTCGTGCTGGTGCTCCGCGCTCGCCTTCGCCAACCGTTCCTTGGCGGCGTCCAACCAATTCTGGCAACGGTCCGCCAGCGCCTCCCCGCGCTCCCACAGCGCCAGGGAGTCCTCCAGGGAGGCCGATCCGTTCTCCAGGCTGGCCACCACCTGGATCAGTTCATCGCGGGCCTGCTCGTAGGTCAGGGTGGTCACATCGGGGCGGTCACGAAGGTCACTCACGGCGATATCCAATCAGAGGCGGAACAGTCTTGGAGCCCACGTCAGGTGTGAGCAGGGGCTGGGGCATCGGCATCCTCCGCAGCGGTGCCGGGCGCATCCTGCCCGGTCTGGTCGAACTCATCGACACGGTTGGCGGTCGGGTCCGGCGGGTGGAGAGGATCCGCACCCGGTTCTGCTGCGGGCGGGGCGGGATGGGCAGCGGTGACGTCCAGATCGAGGCTGCCGGCAGCCACCCGGGCGTGGAGGGCTTGCCCGGCCTCGACGTCAGCGGCATCGCGCACCAGCGCACCGCTGTCCGTGCGTAGCACCGCATACCCCCGGTTCAACGTGGATTGGGGGGAGAGCGCCCGCAGACTGGCGCCGAGGGTGTGCAGTTCGGCTTGCGCGTGCGCCAGGGTCTGGGTGATCGCCCGGCGGGCGTCGTCGCGGGCGCGCTGCAGACCCTCCATCCGGCTGGTCACGATTGATGTGGGTTCGGCCAGGACCGGGCGCGCACGGATAGCGGCCAGGTGTTGAGATTCGGTGTCGATGCGCTGCCCCAGGCACCGGCGGATGGTGGCCCGGGCTGCTTCGATCCGCTGCAGTTCCTCCGCCACGTCGGGCACCACGCGCTTGGCGGCGGCGGTGGGCGTGGAGGCCCGGAAGTCGGCCACCAGGTCCAGCAGCGGGGCGTCGGTCTCGTGTCCGATCGCCGAGACCACCGGCGTGGTGGTCGCACTGACCGCCCGCACCAGGGATTCGTTGGAGAACGGGAGTAGGTCCTCCACCGACCCGCCGCCGCGGGCGATGATGATCACGTCAACCTCCGGGTGGGCGTCAAGTTCCGCCACCGCTGCACTAACCTCCGGCACGCAGTTGGCGCCCTGTACGGCCACCTCGCGCACCTCGAACCGCACGTGCTCCCACCGGGCCCGGGCATTGACCAGCACATCGTGCTTGGCCTTGGCGTCCCGCCCGCAGATCAATCCAATGCGGCCGGGCAGGAACGGCAGCGGGTGTTTGCGCTCGGCGTCGAACAGCCCTTCGGCGGCCAGCACCTTCTTGAGGTGTTCGATGCGGGCCAGCAGTTCCCCCACACCGATCGCGCGAATGTCTTGCGCGCGCAGGCTCAAACGCCCCTTCTTCACCCAGAAGTTGGGCTTGGCGTGCACCACCACATGGGCACCCTCGTCCACGGGGGCGCTGACGGCGGCCAACTGGCGTTTGAGCATCGTGACATCCAGGGACATGTCCACGTCGGTGTCCCGCAGCGTCATGTAAGCCGTGGCCGAGGCGTTGTGCTTATTCAGTTGGACGATCTGCCCCTCCACCCACACCGGCGCCATGCGATGGACGTACTCGGCGATCTTCGTTGCCAGCAATCGCACGGGCCACGGACGCTCGGCGGTGGTGTCCAGGGCCTTGGCAGGTAGTTCACCGGGATTGGGCGCGGAACTCATACCCCTAGCCTGCCCCATCCCACCCACACTGTGGTGCGTGGTGGACCCCACAACACGGCGAACACGACATGGCGACTGGAGCCTGGCGACTGCAGGATGGGGGGCTGCAGTGCAGCGACAAAAGCGCGGCAACCACAGCGCGGCGACGGCTGGATCGGCAGCGCGGCAACTGGAGCGCGGTGAGCGCGGCGACCGCAGCGCGGTGACGTCAGGATGGCGACGGCTGGATCGGCAGCGCCCGACCCGCGCGGCTTTCCTGCGGCTTCACACGGGGCCGTGGTGGCGGCCTCGCCTCGCCAGGTGGCCGGTCTCACGGCACGTTCTTCAGTTCGCACCTAGACTGGTGGCGTGACTGCATCGAAGAAACGTGTGTTGCTCGCCGCTCCTCGAGGGTATTGCGCGGGGGTGGACCGGGCTGTCGAAGCCGTCGAACGGGCGCTGGAACACTACGGCGCGCCGGTTTATGTGCGCAAGGAGATTGTGCACAACAAATACGTGGTGGAGACGCTGTCCGAACGCGGTGCGATATTCGTCGAGGAGACCGATGAGGTGCCCGAGGGTGCGCGCGTGGTGTTCTCCGCCCACGGGGTGTCCCCGGCGGTGCACGCCGCGGCCGCGGCCCGGAACTTGGACACCATCGACGCCACCTGCCCGTTGGTGACCAAAGTGCACAAGGAGGCGGTGCGGTTCGCCAAGCAGGACATGGACATCCTGCTGATCGGGCACGAAGGCCACGAAGAAGTCGAGGGCACCGCGGGTGAGGCGCCCGATCACGTGCAACTGGTCGACGGGCCCGATGCCGTGGACTCGATCACCGTGCGCGACCCTGAGAACGTAGTGTGGCTGTCCCAGACCACCCTGTCGGTGGACGAGACCATGGAGACGGTCCGCAAACTGCGCGAACGGTTCCCGAAACTGCAGGACCCGCCCAGCGACGACATTTGCTATGCGACACAGAACCGCCAGGTGGCGGTGAAGAAGATCGCCCCGCAGGTCGACGTCATGATCGTGGTGGGCTCGGCGAACTCCTCCAACTCGGTACGGCTGGTGGAAGTGGCCCTGGACGCGGGTGCTGATGCCGCCTACCGCGTGGACCGGGTGAAGGAGTTCGACGACGCGTGGGTCGCCGATGCCACCACCGTGGGCGTGACCTCCGGTGCTTCGGTGCCGGAGATCCTGGTGCGTGAGGTGATCGAGCGCCTCGACACGCTGGGCTTCTCCGACGTGGAGGAAGTGCGCACGGCCACGGAGGACCTGATGTTCTCCCTGCCCAAGGAACTACGCAGCGACCTGAAGAAGGCCGGCAAGCCGTTACGCACGCACCGGCCGGAACTGCAGATCACCCCGATCTGAGCCACTTCGCGTCCGGGCTCCTCCGCCGTCCGAGCGGCGCTGGAGTTCGGCTGAGCGCCGCTCGGCACCAGCGTCTCTGGTGCGCACAAGTACGGTAGTGGCCGGCCGTTACGCGAGTGCGGCGCCGGTGGCGTCGCCATCCGCCTGTGCGTCGTCATCACCAGCGGTGTTGACCTTCTTGGCGACGTGTTCGGCGGACTCCACCAACCGGGCGGTCTCGTCCCGGTGCTCGATCTGGGCCTGCTGGTCGCCGTCGTCCTCTGCGGGGTACAGGTCCTCCTTGTGCGCGGCCACGGCCAGGACCTCCAACGGTGGGGGCACCTCCAGTGAGGGCTCCAGACCCTGCAGGCTGGAGAACTTCCTGGCCTGGGTCACCAGCCGGGAGTCCAGCGAGGCGTTCATCGCGTTGAACGCCTCCACCGTGGAGTTCAGCCGCCGGGAGACCTTCTGCAGATGGTCCCCGAAGGTGGCCAACCGCTTGTGCAGCTCCCGGCCCACGGTGAACACCTGCTGGGCCTCGGCGGCCAACAGTTCCTGGCGCCAGGTGTAACCCACCGTCCGCAGCAGCGCCACCAACGTGGGCGGGGTGGCCACCACCACGTTCTTGGTGAAGGCGTGCTCCAGGAGCGTGGGGTCCTGTTCCAGGGCGGCATTCAGGAATGCCTCGGCGGGCACGAACATCACCGTGAACTCCGGGGCGCCGGTGATGTGCTCCCAGTACGCCTTGGAGTCCAAGTCGTCGATGTGCTGGCGCAGGTGCCGGGCGTGGGCCTTCAACCGGTTGGCCCGGGTTTCCTCATCCCGCGCCTCCATCGCCTCCAGGTACCCGTTGAACGAAACCTTGGAGTCGACCACTATCTGTTTGTCCCCGGGCAACTTCACCACCAGGTCCGGGCGCAGCGCCCCGTCGTCCAGGCGCTCCTGTTCGGTGAAGTCCACATGCTCGACCATGCCGGCGGCTTCCACCACCCGTCGCAGTTGCAACTCACCCCACCGGCCGCGCACCTGCGGGGCGCGCAACGCGGTGACCAACTGGGTGGTCTCGGTGCGCAGGGAGTCCGAGGAGTCCCGCATCGCCTGCACCTGTTCGTGCAGCGCGGTGTGCGCCTCCAGACGGGCCTTCTCGGCTGAGCTCATCTCCTTCTTGACCTCGCCCAGCGTGCGCTGCAACGGCTCCACCAGCGCCTTGATCGCCTCCTCCCGCTTGGCCAGTTCCGAGGCGCCGGCGTCCTCCGCCCGTTTGAAACGCTCATTGGCCTGTTCCAGGAAGGTGCGCGAGTTGGCTTCCAAAGCCTTCCGGGACAGGGCCTCGAACTCATCGGCCAACCGCTTGTGGTCGGCCCGTACCTCCTCCACGCGGGCTTTGGCGGCCTCGCGCTCGGATTCCAGGAGGTGCAGGAGTTCCTCCTCGCGGACACGAAGCCGCTCACTCAGCTCCCCCTCGCGCTGGCTCAGCCGCTCAGCCGCGGCAGCTCGCTCCTCCTCCAACCGCTGCGCGGCGTCGGTGCGCTCGCTGTGCAGTCGTTCCGCCGCCGCGTCGCGTTCGGCCTGCAACTGTTCGGTGTGCATCTGGCGCACGGTGGCCAGTTCCCGCTCCGCTGCGGTGGCCTTGGCGCTCAACTCCCCGGTTTGCGCGGTGGCGCGGAGGCGGGCGAGCAACGCCCCGCCGGCCAGCCCCACCAGCAGCGCGCCGACGATCATCAGCACATGTATGAACTCCATGACCACAGGCAACCACGAGGCACTGACATCGCCCCCACCGACTGGCCGTGACGGGTCCAGAACGCCCGCCTGAACCAGCGCGGATCCCGCTTACCGGACCCGCTGCGGGCGGTGACATCCCGCCACCGGCTGCGCCTCGCCGTCGTCCACCGGGTGTTCCGCTTGACCAAACCGGCACCGAGGATGACGCTTGGACCATCAGCACACCTGCGGCTGCCGGGCAAGACGCCACCCGCGCCCTGCTCTCACTCCCCACGGGCGAGGAGGGAACGCGATGATTCCCCACATTGTGATCGTCGGCGGCGGACTGGCGGGGGCCAAGACTGCCCAGGCGCTGCGCGACCAAGGATACGAAGGCGCGGTGACCTTGATCAGCGCCGAGGCGCACCCGCCATACGAACGTCCGCCGCTGTCCAAGAGTTACCTGATGGGGCAGACGCCGTTCGAGGAGGCGCTGGCCCTGCCCGAGCAGTGGTACGCCGATCATGAGGTCCACCTGCGGCTCGGGGTGTAGGCGACCTCGCTGGACGCGCCCGGCCACACGCTGGGGCTGGATGACGGCTCGAACATCAGTTACGGCAAACTCGTGCTGGCCACCGGTTCCATCCCGCGCCGGCTGACGTTGTCCGGAGCCGACGCCAGCGGCGTGCACTACCTGCGCACCCGCGAGGACTCCGACGCCATCCGCGCCACCTTCGGCGAGGGACGGCACCTGGCGATCATCGGCGGAGGGTGGATCGGCCTGGAGGTAGCCGCCGCGGCTCGAAACGACGGCACCGAGGTCACCCTGATCGAGGCGGCCGACCAGCCGCTACTGGGCGTGCTCGGACCGCAGATCGCCCCGGTGTTCGCCGACCTGCACCGCGAGCACGGGGTGGACCTGCGCCTTGGCGCCCAGGTGGAGGAGATCACCACCCGCGGGGAGCGGGCGACCGGAGTGTCGTTGGGCGACGGGACCCACGTCGGCGCTGATGCGATCGTGGTGGGGATCGGGGTGCGGCCCGATGTGGACCTGGCCACCCTGGCCGGGTTGGACACCGATAACGGCGTGCTCGTCGATGCCCACCTGCGCACCAGCGACCCGGACGTCTACGCCGTGGGGGACATCGCCAACCACGACCACCCGGTGCTGCGCCAGCGGGTGCGGGTGGAGCACTGGGCCACGGCGCTGAATCAGCCCCCGGCGGCCGCGGCTGCGTTGCTCGGCGGGACCGAGCCCTACACCGCGTTGCCGTACTTCTTCAGCGACCAGTACGACCTGGGCATGGAATATATCGGACACGCACCCAAGGGCAGTTACGACCAGATGGTGATCCGCGGGGGCCTGGAGGGCCGGGAGTTCGTGGCGTTCTGGCTCGATCAGGAGCGCCGCCTCAAAGCCGCGATGAATGTCAACGTGTGGGACGTCCCCGACGAAGTGGGTCCGCTGATCTCCGCCGAGCGGCACGTGGACCCTGAAGCGCTGGCGGATCCCAGCGTGCCGTACGGGTTGGTGTGAGGGTCTCGGGCGCTCGCGAAACGCAGATTGCCTGCGGCGTAGCGAAGCGGATACTGCCCATAGGCGTAGCGAAGTGCCCCTGCACAGGCGTAGCGAAGCGCCCGTGCCTATAGGCGTAGCGAAGCGCACGACGGCGTTGCTGCTGTGACGTAGTCGCCGGCACCAGCGCCCGGGGTAGGGCTGGCGGGCAAGTAGACTCGTGCCACGTGGCTCTCACTATCGGAATCGTCGGGCTGCCCAACGTCGGCAAGTCCACCTTGTTCAACGCGCTGACCCGCGCGAGCGTGGTGGCGGCGAACTACCCGTTCGCCACCATCGAACCGAACATCGGGGTGGTGCCGCTGCCCGATGACCGATTGGAAACCTTGGCGGAGATCTTCGGGTCGGAGAAGATCCTTCCGGCCACGGTGTCCTTCGTGGACATCGCCGGCATCGTCAAGGGCGCCAGCGAGGGGGAGGGGCTGGGCAACCAGTTCCTGGCCAACATCCGCGAGGCGGACGCGATCTGTCAGGTCACCCGTGCCTTCTCCGACCCCGATGTGGTGCACGTGGACGGCGAGGTTTCACCGGCGGATGACATCGAGACCATCAACACCGAATTGATCCTCGCCGACATCCAGACCCTGGAGAAGGCGATGCCGCGGTTGGAGAAGGAACTGCGCGGCAAACGCATCGAACCGGAAGTGATGGATGCTGCGCGCAAGGCGCTGGAACTCCTGGAGGCCGGCACGCTGGTCTCGGCCGGAGCCGCGCAGGTGGAACTGGACTTGGACCTGGTGGCCGAGTTCGGGCTGATGACCGCCAAGCCGTTCATCTATGTGTTCAACACCGACGACGACGGGCTGGCCGATGAGGCGATGCAGGCTGAACTGCGGGAACTGGTGGCGCCTGCACCGGCGATCTTCCTGGATGCCAAGTTCGAGGCCGAACTGGTGGAACTGGAACCGGATGAGGCCGCAGAGATGCTCGCCGAGTCAGGGCAGCCGGAATCCGGGTTGGATCAACTCGCCCGGGTGGGATTCGACACCCTGGGTCTGCAGACCTACTTGACCGCCGGCCCCAAGGAAGCCCGTGCCTGGACCATTGAGAAGGGGTGGACCGCGCCGGAGTCAGCGGGCGTGATCCACACCGATTTCCAGAAGGGCTTCATCAAGGCCGAAGTGGTCTCCTTCGAGGATCTGGTGGACGCCGGCTCGATGGCCGAGGCCCGCGCGCGTGGCCGGGTGCGGATGGAAGGCAAGGA
>DATGSR010000064.1:0-153825 GCA_035302405.1 Beutenbergiaceae bacterium | reverse complement strand
CGACCACCACATCCCCCCGCCTCATCGTCAACCAGCCCGCCTCGGCGTCGAAGTTCACCTCGGTGCCGCCCCGGTCGCCTCCGGCGAGTTCGGGGTGCTCCCGCCGAAGCGCGATCAACCGGGTGTAGAAGTCCAGTAAGCGGCGGTGGCCGGTGTGGGCGGGTTCCTCCCAGTCCAGGCGAGATGCCGTGAACGTCGACGGGTCCTGGGGGTCGGGCACCTGCAGATCTTCGGTGCCGTACAACTCCGCCCACCCGTGGCTGCCGAACTCACGCTGGCGCCCCTGCCGAATCGCCTCGGCGAGTTCTTCCTCAGCGTGGTCGGTGAAGAACATCCACGGGGTCCGGGCACCCCATTCCTCACCCATGAACAGCATCGGGGTGTAGTGGCTGGTCAGTAACAGCGCGGCGCCCACCGCCAGGCGTCCGGGGGACAGGGAGGCGGAGGGCCGATCCCCCAGGGCACGATTGCCGACCTGATCGTGGGTGTTGAGGGAGGCGATGAACCGGTGCCCGTCGATCCCGGCCGGTACCGGCTTACCCCACCGGGTACCACGGAAAGTGGAATAGGTACCGTCGTGCACGAAGACGTCGGTCAGTGCTTTGGCCACGGTGGCCGGACTTCCGAAGTCGGTGTAGTAGCCGTGCCGCTCACCGGCCAGGTAGGCGTGGAGTGCGTGATGGACGTCATCGGCCCACTGCGCGTCCATCCCCAGGCCACCGTCGTCGACCGGGGTGACCATGTCGGCGTCGTTCAGGTCCGATTCGGCGATCAGTCCCAACGGCCGGGCAAGTTCGCGGCTCAACTGATCGACGGCGTGGGACAGTTCGGCCAGCAGGTGGATGGGGGAGTCGTCGATGAGGGCGTGGACGGCGTCCAGGCGCAGGGCGTCGATGTGGAAGTCACGCAGCCAACGCAACGCGTTGTCGATGATGAACGCCCGTACGGGTCCGGCCTCGGGGCCGTCGAGGTTGATCGCCTGCCCCCACGGGGTGTGGTGGGCGTCGGTGAAGTAGGGCCCGAACTCGGCCAGGTAGTTCCCGGAGGGACCCAGGTGGTTGTAGACCACGTCCAGGGCCACGCCCAGCCCGGCGCGGTGCGCAGCGTCAACGAACCGCTGCAGGGCCTCAGGGCCACCGTAGGACTCGTGGACGGCATACAGTCCGACGCCGTCGTAGCCCCATCCGCGATCGCCCGGGAAGGCGGCCACCGGCATCAACTCGACGATGTCCACCCCCAGGGCCACCAGGTGGTCCAGGCGGTCGACGGCGGCGTCGAGCGTGCCCTGCGGGGTGAACGTGCCGATGTGCAGTTCGTAGATGACCGCCCCGGGTACGGCCCGGCCGGTCCACTGGTGGTCGGTCCAGTCGAAGGCCGTGGGGTCGTACCAGCGCGAGGGCGCATGCACGCCCCGGGGTTGCCAGGGCGATCGCGGATCTGGGCGCTGCGGCCCGCCGTCGATGCTGAAGGCGTAGTCCGTGCCAGGCTGCAGGGCCGAGTCGCTTTCCCACCAGCCGCGACCGTCCTGCTGCATAGGAATGGTGCGGCTCGCCTCACCCAGCACCAGGTCCACACGGTGGGCGCGCGGGGCCCACACCCGGGCCGGAGTGCTGCTCATCAGTCGTCCTCCCGTTCCAGGATCGCCACGGGGTCACGGGACAGGACCCGCGCCAGCGGCGTGGACCCGCCCTCGTACCGGGCGCCGGTGATGACATCGCGCCACCGGGCCGTCGGCAGCACCACCGTGTGTTCACCCCAACCGCCCAGGCGACCCAGGATCACCGGCAGCCGGGTCGCGATGGTGATCACCTCCGGAACCGAACCCGGATGTGCCTCCCCGTCGCCGGTTGGGTCAGGCTCCTCGACCTTCTGCCCCGCCGCACGCGTGCTCCGCGCGAACGCCACCGCGTGTGTGGTGGAGGTGGGAAGGGGCTGATAGCCCGCTGACCCGCCGACGAACGCGGTGGGCCGCCGACGTCGCAGCCGTAAGACTGCGGCCACCAGGCGCAACTTCTCCTCATCGAGCGTCGCGGGCCCGGCCCCTTCGTCCAGGCGGGCCAATTGCGCCGCCAACGGCCGGTGATCCACCGGGCCCCGGTTGTCCGGGTCCACCAAAGCCACGCGAGTGGATTCGCTGCCCTGGTACACATCGGCCACACCCGGGACGGTCAGTTGCAAGGCTTTCATCGACAAGGTCGCCACCCGCACGGCCTCCTGGGTGCGGGCGACCCAGTCGCTCATCAACTCCGTTACCCGAGGGTCGGTCACCAGGTGTTCCGCGAATGCACTCAGTGCCTTCTCGCCCTCGGCGTCCTGATTGGTCCAGGTGGTCCAATCCTTGGCCTCCCGGGCGGCCTTGACCAGGTACGCGCCGAGCCGTTGCGCACTGATCGGGCCCTGGTCCGTCCAGGTTCCGGCCAAGGTCTGCCAGAGCAGATTCTCGGTGCGTCCGTCCAGAGCGGGGCGAACATCGGCGGTGACCTGGCGCAGGCTGTGAACATGGTGGACCCATTCGGTGGCGAACTCGGAGAGCACACCGATGCGGGCGCGCACATCTTCTCCGCGCTTGTTGTCGTGAGTGGAGCCGGCAGTCATGGTTGCCGGCCTGGCCACTTGCGTGGCAGCGGCCCACGCGTGCAACTCATCGGGGCCAACCGAGAAGTATCCCGGGGCGCCACCGACCTCACACAGGCTGATCAGGTGGGTCCAGCGGTAGTAGGCGGTGTCCTCCACCCCCTTGGCCGTGGCCGCGCCGCACAACTGCTGGAACCGGACGATGACTTCACCGCGACGTGCTTCGTGGCGGCGTCCAGCGCTTCCGACCTCCCGCCCGAGCACCAGATCGACCACCACCTCCATGGTCTCGAGTCGTTCCGGGTTCAGGTGAGCCGCGGCCTGCTCCGCCCACTGGGCGAGGGCCGCCTCCGCGGCCGGCGGCGCGGGTTCACCGGGCACCACATAAGCGCGGTATCGGTCGCCGGCGACGATGAGTTCCACCAGGCAGTCGCTGATCGCTTGCCGGGTGTGGTCGCGCAACCTGACGTCGTCGTGGCAGATTTCCCAGATTAGCCCCGCCAGGCGGGCCACTTCCGCGCGCAGGGAGGTGGTGAGGATCTCCCGCTTGGCTTGGCGGATCAGGTCGGGCAGCATGCCGACGGTGTCGCCGCTGAGTTCGTGCATGAGGCCGCCGAGCGGCCCGGAACCGCCGGGATCAATGAGGAGTTGGCCGATGCGCCACGATGCGTCATAGCCGGTGGTGCCGGCAGTAGGCCAGTCCGCGGGCAGGGTCTCGTGGGGCTCCAGGATCTTCTCGGCCACACTCCAGCGCCCTTGGGTGCGCTCATGCAACCTCCGGAAGTAGCCCCGGGGATCGGCGAGGCCATCCGGATGGTCGATCCGCAGCCCGTCGATCAGGCCCTCGTCCATCAACTCCAACAGCAAGCCGTGAGTGGCATCGAACACCTCGGGACGTTCCACTCGCACCGCCACGAGGGTGCCCACGTCGAAGAAGCGGCGGTAGTTCAATTCCTCATCGGCCACCCGCCAATAGGCCAACCGGTAGTGCTGCCGTTCGACCAATTCGGTCAGGGGCAGATTCTCGGTGCCGGGACGGACCGGGAAGCGATGGTCGTAGTAGCACAGCACGGGGCGGGTCCCGTCCAAACCGTGCTCGGGTTCGTGGACCTGTGCGACCTGCAACTCCCCCTCGGCCATCGCTGCCCCCACCCGCCGGCCGAGCACGGGCATGAGGACCTGGCCGTCCTCGCCCCAATCGACGTCGAACCATTGCGCGAAGGGGGAGGTGGGGCCATCGGTGAGGACCGACCACAGCGCGGAGTTCAAACTGGCCGGGGTCGGCACCGCCATGTGGTTGGGCACCACATCCACGATCACGCCCATGCCCCGGCGACGGGCGGCCCGGACCAGCCATTCGAAACCGGCTCGGCCACCGAGCACATCCGATACCCGAGTGTGGTCGACCACGTCGTAACCGTGCGTGGAACCGGGGGCGGCGGTCAGGATGGGCGACAGGTACAGGTCGGTGACGCCCAGGGTGTGCAGGTAGTCCACCTTGTCCGCGGCGTCGTCGAAGGTCAGGTCTGGGCCCAGTTGCAGCCGGTAGGTAGTCACGGGGGTGCGCATCAGGTTCCTTCGCCGACGGTCGTGGTGGCACCGGGTGTGGCGGCGGCCGCGTCCGGCGCACCCTCACCGGTGTTGGCCGGAGGGCGGCTGAGCACCATCATCGAGCGCGAACCCACGATGATTTCCGCACCAGGCTCGTACACGTTGGCCACCTCGCCGTCCGGGTCGGTGTGCACGGTGGTGACCCACTCGGCACCGTAGTCGGCGCCGGGAAGGCTGAATGTCACGTCATCCGGGCCGGCGTTGATCAAGAACAAGAAGGAATCATCGATGATGGGGCGGCCTTGATCATCCGGTTCCTCGATCGCCTCGCCGTTGAAGAACACCGCGATCGCGGGTTGTTCCGGGTTCTCCCACCGTTCCTGGCTCATCGGCTCGGAGGAGGGGTGGAACCAGGCCAGGTCGGGCAACTCGGGTAAACCGTTGGCGCCGGAGTAGGAGCCGTTGAAGAACCTGCGACGGCGCAGCACGGGGTGGTCCCGCCGCATCGCGATCAGACGGGAGGTGTACTCCAGCAGACCCCGTTGCTCCTCGGTGAGATCCCAGTCCATCCAGGCGATCTCGTTGTCCTGGGCGTACACGTTGTTGTTGCCGCCCTGGGTCCTGCTGATCTCATCGCCGTGGGAGAGCATCGGTACGCCTTGCGAGAGCAGCAGGGTGGTGAGGAAGTTGCGTTGCTGGCGCAACCGCAGCGCGTTCACCTCCGGATCGTCAGTGGGGCCCTCCGCCCCGCTGTTCCACGACCGGTTGTGGTCCTCACCGTCGGCGTTGTCCTCGCCGTTGTCCTCGTTGTGCTTGTGGTTGTAGGACACCAGATCCCGCAGCGTGAATCCGTCGTGGGCGGTGACGAAGTTGATCGAGGCGATCGGTGTGCGTCCGGTGTGCTCGTACAGATCCGAAGAGCCGGTGAGGCGGCTCGCGAACTCGCCCAGGGTGCCCGGTTCGCCGCGCCAGAAGTCCCGCACGGTGTCCCGGTAGCGGCCGTTCCATTCGGTCCACAACGGTGGGAAACCGCCCACCTGGTACCCGCCCTCGCCCAGGTCCCACGGCTCGGCGATGAGTTTTGCTTGGGAGACCACCGGGTCCTGGTGGACCAGATCGAAGAAGGAGGACAGCCGGTCCACTTCGTGGAACTGCCGCGCCAGGGTGGCCGCCAGGTCGAACCGGAAGCCGTCCACGTGCATCTCGGTCACCCAGTACCGCAGCGAGTCCATGATGAGTTGCAACACGTGCGGTGAACGCATCAACAGCGAGTTGCCGGTGCCGGTGGTGTCGAAGTAGTGCCGCTTGTCGTCGTCCACCAGGCGGTAGTACTCGGCATTGTCGATGCCCCGGAATGACAATGTGGGACCCAGGTGGTTGCCCTCAGCGGTGTGGTTGTACACCACGTCCAGGATCACTTCGATGTCCGCCTCGTGCAGCGCCTTGACCATCGTCTTGAACTCCTGCACCTGTTCGCCGCGGGTGCCGTAGGCGGCGTAGTCGTTGTGCGGGGCGAAGAAACCGATGGTGTTGTACCCCCAGTAGTTCCGCAATCCGCGTTCTTGTAGGTGCGGGTCCTGGACGAACTGGTGCACCGGCATCAGTTCGAGCGCGGTGATGCCCAGGTCCACCAGGTGGTCGATCACAGCGGGGTGGGCGATGGCGGCGTAGGTGCCGCGGATCTCCTCAGGTACCTCCGGGTGCAGGCGGGTCAACCCGCGCACGTGCGCCTCGTAGATCACGCTGTCGTGATAGTCGTGCCCCGGTGGGCGGTCATGACCCCAATCGAAGTACGGGTTGGTCACCACTGAGGTCATCGTGTGCGGACGTGAGTCGTGGGTGTTCAGATGCGAATCGTCCGGACCGCCCTCGAAGTAGTAGGAAAAGAGCGATTCATCGCCGTCGATGTTGCCGTCGATCGCCCGCGCGTACGGGTCCAGCAGCAACTTCGCCGGGTTGCAGCGGTGCCCCTCGTCGGGTTCGTGGGGGCCGTGGACCCGGTAACCGTACCGTTGCCCGGGTCGCACGCCCGGGAGGTAGGCGTGCCACACGAACGCATCCATCTCGGTGAGATCGATGCGGGTCTCGTGCTCGTCGTCGTCGATCAGGCACAACTCCACCCGCTCGGCGGCGCCGGAGAAGAGGGCGAAGTTCGTGCCGGATCCATCAAAGGTCGCTCCTAGCGGATAGGGGCGACCGGGCCAAATCTGCATTGGTCAAGGATGTCACTCCCACGCCGCCTCGCACGGCGGGATCCGGTGACGGTCCTTACATCCAGGCCGCCGGACCGCCCGCCGGGCACGGAATCAGCCCTCCAGCGCCTTGCGGGTGAGGTGGATGAGGGCGTCGAGCTGGACCGAGTCGGTCGAGCCCACTTCCACGTCCGAGCCATCCAGGGCGCGGGCGGCCAGCGACGCCTTGGTGTCGATCAATTCGGCGATCTTGGTGTCGATGGTGTGCGCGGCCAAGATCCGCCAGGCGGTTACCGAGTCGTCCTGTCCGATGCGGTGCACCCGGTCGATCGCCTGTTCCTGCTCGGCCGCGGTCCACGACAACTCCGCCAGCACCACGTTCGAGGCTGCATGCAGGTTCAAGCCCACGCCCGCCGCCGTCAGGGAACAGATCGCCACCGAGACCTCGGGATCGTTCTGGAACGCGTCGATCGCTTCCTGCCGGGCCTTGGGCGACTGGTCCCCACGCACCGACACGGTGCGCAAGCCGGCTTCGGCGAGCATGTCCTCAGCGGTGTCCATCACGTCGATGTGCTTGGCGAAGAACACCACCTTGCCCACCGACCGGACCAGCTGGGCGGTGTAGTCCGCGGCCAGGGTTGCTTTGGCCTGCCCGATCTTGCGGACCATGGTGAACACGTTGTCACCGCTCTTGGCGTTGCGCGAGGACTCGAGTTCGGCCATCGCCACCTTGCGCAGCAGGTCCATGTCCAACTGGCCCGGCGGCACGTAGGAGACTTCCTGCGCGGCTTCCAACCGCCGGTACTGGTGCGCCAGCCGGCGTCCGACCTCCGCCTCAGCGGCGCGGATCGAACGACCGACTTCATCGTCCAACTCCACCGGCAGATCAGCCACGCGTTTCTCCGGCAGGTCCCGGGCCACCTCGGACTTGGTGCGACGCACGATGCCCATATCGATGACGGCCGCGCGCGCGGCCGGGTAGAACCCGCGGTCCGCCGGAGTCAGACCGGTGGACTCCAGCGTCTGCATCAACTCCGCGTTGGGCCTCTTCCCGTCGGTCCAGCCGAGGAACTGCCAGATGGCGTTGAAGTCCTCCACGTCGTTGATGAGCGGAGTCCCGGTAAGGGCCATCAGCAACGGTTTGCCGCCGGGGGTGTGCTCCCGGATCTGCTGAGACAGGTTCAGCACGTGCTGGGAGCGCTGGGAGGTGAGGTTCTTGATGAAGTGGGCCTCGTCCACCACCATCGAGCGGAATCCGAACCGGGACAGCCAGGACAGGTGTCGATCCAGCACGGTGTAGTTGACCACGAACACGTCGGCGAAGGCGTCCATGTCGTCACCATCGCCCTGGATCACGGTCACGCGCCGTTGCGGCGTCCAGCGTTCCACCTCACGCGCCCAGTTGATCTTCACCACATTGGGCACCACCGCCAGCATCGGATATGCACCGGCAACAGAGGCGGCCAGCACCGACTGCGCGGTCTTACCCAACCCGGGTTCGTCGGCCAGCAGGAACGTGCGGTGCCCCCGACGGACCGCTTCCAGCAGCCGGATCTGGTGCGGCATCAACTCCAGGCCCTTGGGGGAGAACCGGTCCACCCGGGGCGGCTCCGGCAGATCCATCGTGGCCACACCGCCACCGGAACCCTGCTCGAACGCGCGGTACAGCGGGTCCATCAGGTCCCAGTTGGACAGGTAGCCGGGCTGGTACTCGCTGGCCGGGCGTTGCAGGTCCGGGGCGAGGAACGGATTGGCCTTCACCCGCGCCTTGACCGAAGGCGGCACCACCTGCTTCTGCGCGACCTGGGCAGGCACGATCTCACGCTTGGGGATCTGTGGCGCCTTGATCTCCATCTCATCGGCGCTCAGTGCCTTGCCCGAATCCAGCAACCAGTCCCGACGCATCCGTTGCGCGGCGGGGGAGGGGACGGCGTCCTCCTTGAGCAGGTTGAGCAAACTGGTGTCCTGGGCGGCGGTGCGGGCCAGGATGGTGGCCACGCCGTCCAGGCGTTTGAGCAGTTCGTTCCGGGTGCCTGCGGAGATGTCGGCATCGTCTTTGATCCGGGCGCGCTCTTCACGCACCAGCCACGCGATCACCTGGAACTTGGTGCGGTTAGTGGGACCCACGCGACCGGTTTTGGCCGCCTTGGCCTCCACTTCGCGCACTCGCCGCGCCAAAATGGGCAGCAGTGGGGCATCGTCATCGGGGCGAATCCGACCCGATGGCCGACGACGGGTAGTGGACGGCACAAATCCTCCTGTGCAAGGGCGTACGCGGGTGGGGAGAATGCGCACACCGAACGGTCATCCGCGGCGGGAAGGTGCGGATGCCGTTGGTGGGCGATACTGGGTTCGAACCAGTGACCTCTTCCGTGTCAGGGAAGCGCGCTACCGCTGCGCCAATCGCCCGTGAGGTGGGTACGGGATTCGAACCCGTGTATACGGCTTTGCAGGCCGCTGCCTCGCCTCTCGGCCAACCCACCAAGTTTGGACCCGACGAGTCCGGCGTGGGCCGGGCCACCGAGCGGACGACGGGACTCGAACCCGCGACCCTCACCTTGGCAAGGTGATGCTCTACCAACTGAGCCACGTCCGCATGCATCGCATTTTTTGCGTGCGACCAGGACTCTAACCTAACAGCCTTCGCCGAGTCCAACCCGCGACGCCGATAACGTTGAGGGATGCATCACGGTCAGGCGATCTTCGCCGGCGTGCACGCCCGAACAGTGGTGGACTACGCCGACCTACGCACCCAACCGCAGGCGCTCGGCCGTGGCGGGTGGTGGGCGGTGGCAGCCCATTTCGATGGGCCCTGGCATGCCTGGCGCTTCGCTGACATCCAGTACAACACCGAGCACCGGGGTGCCTATTCCGCGGCCGCCGCTCCGGAGGGCACCTGGCACGGGCCGGACCGCGACTCCTGGCGGTCATCGATGTCCCGGCAGGAATATGTGCATGCGGTGCAGCACGTGCGGGGGCAGATCGAGGACGGGCGGGTCTACCAGGCCAACATCTGCCGGGTGCTCAGCGCCCCCGTCCTCCAGCGTCCCCCGGCAGTGGCACTGCACCATGTGCTCGCGGCCGGCAACCCCGCACGCTATGCGGGAGTGATCGATGTTCCTGACGGCGTGCGTACCGAGGGCGGGCGGCCGGCGGCTGCGACGTGGGTGGTCAGCGCCTCCCCGGAACTGGGATTGGCGGTACGTGCCGGGCAGGTCACCTCCGGGCCGATCAAGGGCACCGCGATCCGCCCGGAGGCTCTGGGCGCCAAGGACCGCGCGGAGAACCTCATGATCACCGATCTGGTGCGCAACGATCTGCAGCGCGTGTGCCGTCCGGGCACGGTCGCCGTCACCGATCTACTCAAGACCGAACGTCACCCGGGTTTGGTCCACCTCGTTTCCACGGTGCGCGGGGAGTTGAGGTGGCCGGACTTGGCCGCTGCGGACGGGGCCGGATGGGCCCGGGTACTGGAGGCGATGCAACCCGCCGGATCGATCTCCGGGGCGCCCAAGGCATCCGCGTTGCGGTTGATCGGGCAACTGGAACAGGCTCCCCGCGGGCCCTACTGCGGGCAGATCGGCTGGATCGACGCCGACGCCCAGACGGCGAGACTTGCGGTGGGGATCCGCACGTTCTGGTGGGCGAAGGGGCACCTACTCTTCGGTACCGGCGCGGGTATTACCTACGACTCCGACCCCGAACGGGAGTGGGAGGAGACGGAACTCAAAGCCGCCCGCCTGGTGCGCCTGGCGTCGAGTTGAGAGCGGCTTCTGGCAAGGTGGGGACCATGATCGTGTGGTTCGACGGTTCCCTGCGTCCCTCCAGCGCGGGCCTCGTCGACGCCTTGGACCACGGCATCACCGTGGGTGACGGCGTTTTCGAGACCTGTGAAATCCGCAACGGGCAGGTGTTCGCCTTGACTCGGCACATCCGCCGGCTAGAGCGCTCCGCCGCCGGACTGGGCCTGCAGGCCCCGGAGGCCGATCAGGTGCGTGACGCCGCGGAAACGGTGCGACAGGAGTGGGTCGCGGCCCACGGCGTGGATCAGTTGGGCCGGTTGCGCATCACCTGGACCGACGGTCCCGGCCCGCTCGGTTCGGAGCGACTGGACACTCCCGGCACGCTGATCGTGGCGGCCGGGCCCACCAGGGAGCCTGGGCCGGTGCGGGTGCACGTGGTGCCGTGGACACGCAACGAACGTTCCGCCGTCGCCGGCCTGAAGACGACCTCCTACGCCGAGAACGCCCGCGCTCTGGCCTATGCCGCCGAACACGGTGACGGCGAAGCGATCTTCGCCAACACTCGTGGGGAGTTGTGTGAGGGCACCGGCACGAACGTGTTCATCGAATCCGAGGGCGTGCTCTACACCCCGCCGCTGGAGTCCGGTTGCCTGGCGGGGATCACGCGGGAATTGGTGCTGGAGTGGGCCGACGACGTGGGCATTGACGTGCGCGAACGCACCATGCCGCTGTCGGCTTTGCACGACGCCGAGCATGCCGCGCTGACGTCCTCCACCCGGGGCATGGTGCCGATCGTGGCGGTGGACGGTCAGGAGATCGAACCGGGGCCGCTGACGCAGAAGATGGGCGCGGCGTTCACCGCTCGCTCAGTGGAGCAGATCGACCCCTGAGCCCGCCCCCGGGGCGGATGCGGGCCGCTGAGTTCCCTGGGCGGATGCGGGCCGCTGAACTGGGCGCATGCGGCCGCTGAGTTGGGCGGCTGCGAACCGCGCCGGCCGCATGAGCCGATTCACCGGTGCCGCCCGCTGTGATCCTCACCATGTGTGCCCGCCCCGGATGAGGATCGTGAACCGGGAGCGGTGAGCGGTGCTAATATGATTTCCGGCGTTGATCAACGCCCCGGGCGATTGGCTCAGCGGTAGAGCGCCTCGTTCACACCGAGGAGGTCACTGGTTCGAACCCAGTATCGCCCACCACCTCATACCGGATCAGTAATCCGCCGGCCCGAATCCCGGGTCGAGTTTCGGGCGGGGGCGGCCCTGACCAGGAGCCTCCCGGCGTGCCGGGCTACGATCGTATTCGTCGCCCGAGCAGAGCAGGAGTGTTTCCATGACCCAGACCCACTTCATCAGCAAGGACCACGGTTACCCCGGTTTCTCCGCCTCTCGCGAACCGGTGCTGCGGATCACACCGGGGGAAGGTGACCGGATCACCTTCGAGACTGATGATGCTGCCTACGAGCAGATGCACGAGCATCACGACATGGAGGCCCTGACCGCGCCGCTGAACCCGGTCACCGGTCCGGTCTACGTGGAGGGCGCCGAACCCGGTGACGTGCTGGCCGTCCATGTGCACGACATCACCTTCAAAGGTGTGGGCTGGTCTATCTACCTCCCGGGCGCCGGCGCCCTGGCCGACACGATGGGCCAGGAGTGGATGAGCCGGCGCATCGAGTTGGACGGCAACACCGTGCGGTTGACCGAGAAACACACCTGCCCGATCGAGCCCATGATCGGATGTATCGGCGTGGCCGCTGCCGAGGGCGACATGTCCACCGTGATGCCCTCCTATCCCACGGGCGGGAACATGGACATGACGGACGTCGCGCCCGGCTCCACGGTCTACCTGCCGGTGCAAGTGGCGGGCGCGCTGTTGTCCATCGGTGACCTACACGCCGTCATGGCGCGGGGTGAGGCCACTTTCGTGGCGATCGAGGCCGCTGGTGAGGCCACCGTCTCGCTGGACCTGCACAAGGCGCCCACCGGCTCACTCGGCTCGCTCCGGGCGCCGCGGGTGGAGACCGAAGACGACGTGATCTGCGTCGGTCTGGGAGACCCCGTGCAGGACTCGATCATCATGGCCCAGGAGTCGATGTTCCAGATGCTCACCCAGGACTACGGCTACTCCGCGGCGGACGCTTACGTGGTGATGAGTGCCGCCGCGCACAGCGAACTGGGCGGGCCCACCGGCTCCAAGGACCCTGACCCGCTGCACCCCTTCCGCGCCGTCGGCGCCGTGACGCTTGCGCGGATCAGCAAACGGTTCCTGCAGAACTGAGCCACCGGCTTCCCTGTCACTACCGGCCGGAGCCAATACCGGCCGCCCGGCGGGGTGCTCGTGCGTGCCCCGGCGGGCGGGGCTCGTGCGCGCTGGGGACGGGCCGGCAGTTTGCGAACGTGCGTGCCCTGGCGGCCGGCGAACGTGGTGCCACTTCGGCACGCTCGGTCGTCCGCTGCCCTGTCCGGACCTGCTCGCGGTCGCGCGAGTAGGATCGTGCTGGCCGAACCAGCGAATCAGTAACGAAGGAGAAGGTCGTGACCGACGACGACGCCCCTCGCGGCGTAACCGCACCGCAGTCCGCTGATGGGTCGGGCACGACCGGTACCGAGTTGTTCGGCGACCGTCCGGAGGTGGTTGCCATGCGGGTCGACGGACAGTTACACGACCTGTTTCGCACCGTGCCCGCGGACGCCGAGGTGGAGCCCGTACTGATCGACACCCCGGACGGGTTGGACATCCTGCGCCACTCCACTGCCCACGTGCTGGCCCAAGCCGTCCAGCAACTGGACCCGGAGGCCAAGCTGGGCATCGGTCCGCCGATCGCCGATGGGTTCTACTACGACTTCGATGTGGCCGAGCCGTTCACGCCTGAGGATCTGAAGAAACTTGAGAAGGCGATGCAGCGGATCATCAACTCCGGGCAGACGTTCGCCCGGCGGGTGGTTAGCGAGGATCAGGCGCAACAGGAACTGGCCTCCGAGCCGTACAAGTTGGAACTCATCGGGCTGAAGGGCTCTGCCGGAGACGCTGCGGAAGGGGCGTCGGTGGAAGTCGGTGGTGGTGAACTGACCATCTACGACAATGTCGATCGCACCGGGCAGGCGGTGTGGTCGGACCTGTGCCGCGGGCCGCACCTGCCCAACACCAAGATCATCGGCAACGCCTTCAAACTGATGCGCAGTGCCGCAGCCTACTGGCGCGGAAGTGAGCAGAACCCGCAACTGCAGCGCATCTACGGCACCGCATGGCCCAGCAAGGCGGAGTTGCGGGAGTACTTGGACCGGCTGGCCGAGGCCGAACGACGCGACCACCGCAAACTGGGAGCGGAACTGGACCTGTTCTCCTTCCCCGAGGAACTGGGCTCCGGGCTTCCGGTTTTCCACCCCAAGGGCGGTGTGCTGCGCAGGGTGATGGAGGACTACGTCCGGGCCCGCCACATCGAGGAGGGGTTCGAGTACGTCGCTACCCCGCATGTGAGCAAGGAAGGCTTGTTCCACACCTCCGGCCACCTGCCGTACTACGCCGACACGATGTTCCCGCCGATGGAGTTCGAGGGGTCGAACTACTACCTGAAGGCGATGAACTGCCCGATGCACAACCTCATCTACCGCTCCCGCGGACGTTCCTACCGCGAGTTGCCGTTGCGGTTGTTCGAGTTCGGTTCGGTCTACCGGTACGAGAAATCCGGCGTGGTGCACGGACTCACCCGGGTGCGCGGACTGACGATGGACGACTCCCACTCCTACGTCGCCTCCGAACAGGTACCCGGTGAGATCCGGCACCTGTTGGGGTTCATCCTCAGTTTGCTGCGCGATTTCGGGCTCACCGATTACTACCTGGAACTGTCCACCAGGGGGGAGGGGGACAAGTTCATGGGCACCCAGGAGCAGTGGGATGAAGCCACCGCCGTGCTGCAGCAAGTTGCCGAGGAATCCGGACTCGAACTGGTGCCCGACCCGGGCGGCGCAGCCTTCTACGGACCGAAGATCTCGGTTCAGGCCCGCGACGCGATCGGGCGTAGTTGGCAGATGTCAACCGTGCAACTGGACTTCAACCAACCCGAGGGCTTCGACCTGGAGTACCAGGCCGCCGACGGCACGCGGAAACGACCGGTGATGATCCACTCGGCGAAGTTCGGCTCCATCGAACGGTTCATCGGCGTCCTGACCGAGCACTACGCCGGGGCGTTCCCGCCCTGGCTGGCACCGGTACAGGTGGTGGGCATCCCGGTGGCGGACGTGTTCAACGACTACCTTCAGGACGTGGCGGGCCAACTGCGTGACCGTGGTGTTCGAGTAGAGGTGGACACCGGGGACGACCGGTTCCCGAAGAAGATCCGCACCGCCCAGAAACAGAAGGTGCCCTTCATGCTGATTGCCGGGGAGGAGGACCGCAGCGCCGGGGCGGTGTCGTTCCGCTTCCGCGACGGTTCCCAACGCAACGGCGTGCCAGTGGATGAGGCGATCGCGCAGATCGTGCAGGCGATCGAGGAACGCGTACAAGTCTGAGTTCTCGAAACAAGGCAGCGCGCCACCTGGTTCCACCGTGCCGAAGTGACCCGGTGGCGCCTGCTGCGGCGCGGTGTGCATGTCCTGACCGCGGGCCATCCGTAGGATCGGGCCTATGTCGAACGCGTCTGAGGAACCCGAGCGCACCGATCCCGGTGCGGTCCCGGCCGTACCGGATGCCTATCAACGACTATGGACCCCGCACCGGATGGCCTATATCGACGGCGAGGCCAAACCCCGCAGTGACGAAGCCGGTGCGGACTGTCCGTTCTGCCGCGCCCCCGGCCAGCCCGATGAGGACTCGCTCATCGTGACCCGGTCCGAGCAGTGCTACGTGGTGCTGAACCTGTTCCCCTACAACCCCGGGCATCTGCTGATCTGTCCCTACCGGCACGTGCCGGACCTGACGGACCTGACCACCGCTGAACGTCACGAGATGGTCGACCTCACTGCCAGGGCGATGCAGGTGCTCAGGCGCGCCAAAGGAGCCCACGGCTTCAATCTGGGCATGAACGCCGGGCACAGCGCCGGTGCCGGTGTCGCTGCGCACGCCCATCAGCATGTGGTGCCCCGATGGGAAGGCGATTCCAATTTCTTGCCGATAGTCGGACGCACCAAGGCGCTACCGGAACTGCTGGCCGACACCCGCAGCGCGCTGGCCGACGCGTGGACGGACTGAGGCGTGCTCGGCAACTATGGCCGGGGGGCAACAACCAGGATCTTTCGTCCGGTGGCGCGCTGGTTGCTCCGCCGCGGGGTGGGCCCCAACACCATTTCGGTAACCGGGACGGTGCTGTCTGCGATCGCTGCCCTGGTGCTCCTGGGTACCGGGCAACTGGTCATCGGGCCGATCGTGTTGGGTCTCATCCTGCTCACCGACTCCCTGGACGGGGTGATGGCACGGGAGGGGGAGGGCCCCACGAATTTCGGAGCGTTCCTGGACTCCACCCTGGACCGGCTCGCCGACTCCGCGGTATTCCTCGGGGTGTTGATCTACTTCGTGCGCTTCGCCCCCGCCGACGTGGTGGCGCCGGGGGCCGCTGCTGCCGCGGTGTGCATGGCGCTGGGCCTCACGGTCTCCTATGCCCGGGCCAAGGCGGAGTCTCTTGGACGTTCCGCCAAGGTCGGCCTGGCCGAACGGGCTGACCGGTTGGTGGTCACACTCGTGGCAGTCTTCGCGGTCGGCCTGGGTGCTTCCCCGTGGGTGCTGGTCGGCGCGCTGGGGCTGCTGGCGTTGGCGAGCATGTTGACCATCTTCCAACGCATCCGCGCCGTCTGGCAGCAGGAGCAACGCCGATGAACACCGCGGGCATCATCATGTTCGCCTGGCGGGCACTACCGCGTATTCCGGAGTGGCTCGTGCGGGGGTGTTTCGATGTCATCGCCCAGGTGGTGCACTTGCTGCGACCCGCCGCGGTGCGGCAATTGGAACGCAACCTCGCGAGGGTACGGCCGGACCTCGGCCGGCGCGCGCTGCGACGCGTGAGCCGCCGGGGAATGCGCGCCTACCTGCGTTACTACGCGGAGGCGTTCACGCTGACCGCAGTCCCGGAACACCAGTTGCGACACCGAGTTCGCCTCGTCAACGACTCCCGGGCCCGCCGCCATCTGGCAGCGGGCCGCAGCGTGGTGGCAGCGCTTGGCCACACTGGAAACTGGGACCTGGCGGGGGCCTGGTGCGGGCGGCATCTGGCCCGGGTCCTCACGGTGGCCGAAGTGCTTGAACCGCCGGAGTTGTTCGCTCAGTTCCAAGAGTTTCGGGCCGAACTGGGCATGGACGTGCTCGGGCTGTCCAAGGACGGCGCGGTGCTACCCACGCTCGCCCGCAAGGCCCGCGAACAGACTTACCTGGTGCCGCTGCTTGCCGACCGGGACTTGAGCCGCAGCAGCATCGTGGTTGACGTGGGCCGGCATCAGATGCGGGTGGCGGCTGGTCCAGCGGTCCTCTCCGAGGACCTTCGCGTCCCTTTGGTCCACGTGTTCCTGCGCCATGAACGGCTCCGCGGCCGCGCCCGAAAACTGGCCGGATCCCCGTGGGGAGTGGTGGGGGAGTTCACCGATATCGAGATTCCCGACGACACCCCCGCCGACCAACGGATCCAGGCGCTCACCCAGCGATGGGTCGATGTCCTGATGGCACAGGTACGTCGCTACCCTGAGCAGTGGCACATGCTGTCGAAGGTGTTCACCGCGGACCTGGATCAAGCCCGCCTGGCCCGGTCTCACGCCAGACAGGCGGCTTCCGAGGACGATCATGCGGCCTCCGAAGGCAACGCGGTCGACGGCGAGGTGCCGCCGGGCGGGTCCGCGCCCCATCATGAGAAGCCGGGGAATACTGACGAGGTGCCGGGGGAGGAGGCAACGCGATGAGGATCGGGTTGGTCTGCCCCTACTCGGTGGACGTGCCCGGCGGGGTGCAGTTCCATGTGCGGGACTTGGCCGAGAAACTCCTCGAGTTCGGTGACGAGGTGCAGGTGCTCGCCCCGGCCGATGAGGAGACCGAGGTGCCCGAGTATGTGACCTCCACCGGCCGGGCCCTGCCGGTGCGGTACAACGGGTCGGTCGCCCGGCTCAGTTTCGGACCAGTGGTTGCCGCCCGCACGCAACGATGGCTGGAAGCCGGTGATTTCGACGTCGTACATATCCACGAACCTCTGCCGCCGTCCGTTGGCCTGATCGCCCTGCACATGGCCGAGGCGCCAGTAGTGGCGACGTTCCACTCCGCTCAGACCCGCTCCCGCGCGCTGCAGGTCGCCTACCCGCTGGTGCGGCCCGGGCTGGAACGGATCCGGGCGCGGATCGCCGTCAGTGAGGACGCCCGCCGAACAGTGGTCGATCACGTGGGAGGAGACGCGGTCATCATCCCGAACGGGGTGTACACCGCCCGGTTCGCACGTGCCCGGGGCTCCCAGGAGTGGATCGGCACCAGCGAACGACCCACGATCGCGTTCCTGGGCCGCCTGGATGAACCACGCAAGGGTCTGCACGTGTTGGCCGGGGCCGTGGGTGCGGTCCTGGAGCGCTACCCGGGCGCGCGGTTTCTCATCGCGGGCCGAGGTGATGCGGCCGAGGCGCGCGCGCATCTGGGTGTCTACGGGGACTCGGTGGAGTTCTTGGGGGCGCTGGAGGAGCGTGACAAGGCGGCACTGCTGTCGTCGGTGGATATCTATGTGGCCCCGCAGACCGGGGGTGAGAGTTTCGGCATCGTGTTGGTCGAGGCGATCAGCGCCGGGGCGCTGGTGGTGGCCTCCGACCTGCCGGCCTTCCGCCGGGTGCTTGACGGCGACGAGGGCGGTTACCTGTTCCGCACCGGTGACGCCCAGCACCTCGCCGAAGTGATCACCACTGCCTTGAGTGACCCCGAGGGGGCCCGGACGCGGCGGGAATATGCCACCCAGGTCGCGCAGCGGTACGACTGGAATGTGGTCGCCGCCCAGATCCGAGACGTCTACACGATGGTGACCGACGCGGAGGCGGTGGACTCCCGGCCCGCGTTATCGGGTGTGCGTGAGTGGTTCGGGCGGAAACGGTGAGCGCCGCCGAGATCGTACTCCTTATCCTGGCGGTCCTGGCCCTGGTCGGGGTGGTGCTCTGGAGCGTCGCGCAGCGCCTGGACCGGCTGCATCGCCGGGAATTCCAGACTCGGGCGGTGTTGGAAGCGCAGTTGGTTCGCAGAGCCGACATCGCTGCGGAAGTGGCAGCCGACGGGCTGCTCGACCCCGCCAGTGCGGTACTGGTGGCAGACGCGGCGCTGGGATCGATGCGGGCGGCACGAATCGTGGGCGATGACGACTCCGCTCAGGCCCGGGCCGAGCGCGGCTTGGTCGAAAGCGAACTCACCCGGACGCTACGGACCGCGTTGGACGAGACCGATCCGGGCCTGCCCCCGCGAAGCCCCGAAGCCGCCGAGGCGATCGATCGACTGCGCCACAGCCATGACCGGGTCCAACTGGCCCGACGGTTCCACAATGACGCGGTTGTCCAGATCCACCACATCCGCCGGCTTACTCTGGTGCGGCTCTTCCGGCTCGCCGGACGAGCAGCGCTGCCCCGTACGTTCGAAATGGATGACGCGCCGGTGTGAACCGGAGCCGTAGGCTGAGCCCATGCCGCAGCACTATCCCCCGCCCGGTCAGCAACCTGCTGCCCCTGACCCGTATCGCACGCCCTCAGCGCCGGTAACCCAAGGCGGATCGACGCCTCAAGGTCATGCCCCGGCTGCCGGGGGCGTGCCTCCGCCCCAGGGTCAGGCCCCGGCCCAGGGCGGCGTGCATCCGCCCCAGAGTCATGCGCCGGCCCAGGGCGGCGTGCATCCGCCCCAGACCTGGCCTCAGGGCACGGCCTCCGCCCAGCACCCGCCGCAAGGGGTGCGGTCGGCGGCGACCGGCCACACCTACCCGCGGCCGGTGCGCCCGCGTGGGCTGGCGCCGTCCCCGGCTGAATACGGCACGATGCGGGCGTCGTACGCCCCGCCCCCCAACCCCGCCGGTCAACTGGACCAGGTCTGGACCCCGGGACAGCCACCGAGCAACCGGTGGGTCTTCAATTGGATGGGCTACAGCGCCGGCGGGCTGATGCTGCTCATCCTGATCAGCATCATCCTGTTCCAGACCGGGGTCTCGGCCACCGTCGCAGGCTTCCTGCTGGCTCTGGTGCCGCTGATGATCGTGCTGGCCGGAGTGCGGTGGCTGGACCGGTGGGAACCGGAGCCCAAATCGCTGCTCGCGGTTGCGTTGCTGTGGGGAGCAGGCGTCTCCGCCCTGTCGTCGTATTGGATCAACTCGGCGATCGTGGTCAACATCTTCGAGGCGACGGGCGATCCCGCCCGGGCGGAGGTCATCGGCGCTGTGGTGGTGGCCCCCGTGGTGGAGGAAATCACCAAGGGGCTTGGCATCCTTGCGATCTTCCTCCTGCGGCGCGAGCACTTCGACGGGCCGGTGGACGGCGTGGTCTACGCTGCGACGGTCGGCGCCGGTTTCGCGTTCACCGAGAACATCCTGTACTTCGCCACCAGCCAGGAGACGGTCTGGCTGGTGTTCGTGATGAGAGGCGTCTTCTCGCCGTTCGCGCACGCATTGTTCTCCGCCTGCGTCGGTATCGCTCTGGGGATGGCCGCACGCCGCTCCAACGGCGTGGCTGTGGGGCTGGCCTTCCCGGCGGGTCTCATTGCGGCCATGTTGCTGCACGCCTTGTGGAACGGCAGCGCGGTGGCAGGGGAGGCGTTCCTGATTCTGTACCTGGTGGTCCAGGTGCCCCTGTTCGCCGCCACCATCGGGTTGATGGTCTGGCTGCGCCGTCAGGAAGCCGGAGTGGTGCGTGCCCGTCTCACCGAATACGCCCGCGCAGGTTGGTTCGCCTGGCACGAGGTGGACATGCTCGCCTCCCTGCGCGCTCGATCCCAGGCGCGCCAATGGGCGAGCGGTTTCGGGCCGGCCGCCAATGAAGCGATGCGCAACTTCCAGCGTGACGCGACGGAACTGGCCTACCACCGTCAACACGTGGTCAGCGGGAGGGGACAGAAACGCGCCCACCGTAGTGAGCACGAGTTGCTCAACCAACTACAGCGCGACCGCCAGACCTTCGTGGCCCACGCTCAGCGCCGTCGTTGACATCAGTCAGCGTGCATCGACCCCGCTGACGTCCATCGACGCCCGCCAACTTGACCCTCCCAGTTCCAGCCTGCCGGGCGGCGGGGACTGAAACACCGCCGAAAGAGGCGTAGACTGGCCTGCGGCCGACCGGCCCAAACGTCTTTAGCACGGAGGTTGACAACCGTGGCAGAAGTCCCCACCCCAACGGCCGGGTCCGGCCGCGCCGAGCACGGCGTCGCGGACATGCTCAAGGGCGGGGTGATTATGGACGTCGTCACCCCCGAGCAGGCGAGGATCGCCGAAGACGCGGGCGCCGTTGCCGTGATGGCATTGGAACGGGTGCCCGCCGATATCCGCGCCCAGGGCGGGATTTCGAGAATGAGCGACCCGGACATGATCGACGGGATCATCAACGCCGTCTCCATCCCGGTGATGGCCAAAGCCCGTATCGGTCATTTCGTCGAGGCCCAGGTGCTGCAGGCCCTCGGGGTGGACTTCATCGACGAGTCGGAGGTGCTCAGCCCTGCCGACTACGCCAACCACATCGACAAGTCCGCCTTCGAGGTGCCGTTTGTCTGCGGCGCCACGAACCTGGGGGAGGCGCTGCGGCGCATCAACGAGGGCGCTGCCATGATCCGGTCCAAAGGTGAGGCCGGCACCGGTGATGTGTCCAATGCCGTCCAACACATGCGCACCATCCGCACCGAGATCGCCCGGCTGTCCTCCCTGCCCAAGGATGAGTTGTACGTCGCCGCCAAGGAGTTGCAGGCTCCCTACGATCTCGTGCGTGAGGTAGCCGAAACCGGCCGGCTGCCGGTCGTGCTCTTCACTGCCGGCGGCATCGCCACACCTGCGGACGCGGCGCTGATGATGCAACTCGGCGCCGAAGGTGTGTTCGTGGGCTCGGGCATCTTCAAGTCGGGCAACCCGGCCCAGCGGGCCGAGGCGATCGTCCAGGCCACCCGGGCATACGACGACCCGGCCGAGATCGCCAAGGTCTCCCGCGGTCTCGGCGAGGCCATGGTCGGGTTGAACGTCGAGGACAGCCCAGTGCCGCATCGGTTGTCCGAGCGCGGTTGGTAACGCGCGAGACCAACTTGGGCCCTGGATGGACAAGGGGCCCGGACGGCGTGTACTTCCGCGAGGCCGCGCGGGTGCTGTTGGTGGACGATCGTGATCGTCTGCTCCTGGTGCGCGGCCACGACGTGGACCGACCGGAGCGGACCTGGTGGTTCACCCTCGGCGGTGGAATAGACCCGGGGGAGAGCCCGCGGGAGGCGGCGGTGCGGGAAGTCCGCGAGGAGACCGGCTTGCACGTCCCGGAGGAGGATCTGGTGGGCCCCGTGCTGGCCCGCTCAGCGGTCTTCGACTTCCAACGCGAGCATGTGCGCCAGGACGAGGAATTCTTCCTGGCGCGCATCGATCGACCCGCACCGGTGCACCGCGAGGGGTGGACCGCCGTCGAACGCTCCTTCATGGACGAACTGCGCTGGTGGGACCTGGAGGAACTGCACGAGGTGGACGTCGAGGTATTCCCGGCCGGCCTGGCAGAGTTGACCCAGGAACTGCTCCGGGGGTGGGACGGTCAGGTGCGGCACCTGCGCGACCGCTGATACGCGGTCAGTCGCACGCCGGCGCCCCTGCCCTGACGCACCGCCGCCGGGTAGAATCTAACGCCAGGGTCCGAGTCGGGGAGGGCTGCCGACCCGGATGGCATCCGATCGATCGGCTCGGCACGAGGTGATTTCACCAGGGCCGAGCGCATGAAGTAGGGAGATATGGCCGGTCACTCAAAGTGGGCGACGACGAAACGCAAGAAGGCGGCAATCGACGCCAAACGCGGGAAGTTGTTCGCCAAACTCGTGAAGAACATCGAAGTCGCCGCCCGCACCGGCGGTGGGGACCCGGCCGCCAACCCCACGTTGTACGACGCGATCCAGATCGCCAAGAAGTCCTCGGTGCCCAACGACAACATCGAACGCGCCGTCAAACGCGGCTCCGGCCTGGAGGAGGGCGGCGCGGACTACGAGACGATCATGTACGAGGGCTACGCCCCCGGAGGTATTGCGGTGCTGGTGGAGTGCCTCACGGACAACCGCAACCGCGCGGCCTCCGATGTGCGCGTGGCCTTCAGCCGCAACGGCGGGTCCCTGGCCGACCCCGGCAGCGTCTCCTACCTCTTCAACCGCAAAGGCGTGGTGATCGTGCCCAAGGGGGAGGGTATGACCGAGGACGACGTGCTCCTGGCGGTCCTGGATGCCGGGGCCGAGGAGGTCAACGACCTCGGTGAGGCGTTCGAGGTGATCAGCGAGGCCACCGACCTGGTGCCGGTGCGTACGGCGTTGCAGGAAGCCGAGATCGACTACGACTCAGCGGAGATCTCTTTCGTGCCCACCACCCAGATCGAGGTGGACGAGGACGGCGCCCGCCAGGTGCTACGGCTCCTGGACGCTCTCGATGAGAGCGACGACGTGCAGAACGTGTACGCCAACTTCGATGCCTCCGACGAGGTACTGGCCGCCGTCGACGTGTAGTTGTTCCGCCCAACGGGACGTGATGAAGAACCACCCCCAGCCTGCGGGCGACTGAGGTTGGGCAGCATCGCCCCGGGCACTTCACGTCCGCCCAAGGACGTCTCGCTGCCGCTCTGGCACGTGTCGCTGCCGCTCTGGCACGTGTCGCTGCCACTGGGCGTGGGTGCCCGGTGTCAGAGTGGCGGGTATGACGTTCTCCATCCTCGGCGTGGACCCCGGCCTTACCCGGTGCGGAATCGGGGTGATCGAAGCCGGCCCGGGCCGCCGGGTGCGCCTGGTGGAGGTGGACGTGATCCGCACCGCCGCGGATGCCGCACTTTCGCACCGCCTTGCCGACATCGACAAGCAACTGGGCCAGTGGGTGCAGCGATTCCAGCCCGATGCGGTAGCGGTTGAGCAGGTATTCGCCCAGCACAACGTACGTACGGTGACCGGCACCGCTCAGGTCGCCGGCCTGGCTATGGTTGCGGCCACACGAGCCGGGATACCCGTTGCGACCCACACGCCGAGTGAGATCAAAGCGGCCGTCACCGGTAACGGGCGAGCCCCGAAGGAACAGGTCCAGGAGATGGTCCGGCAGATCCTGCAACTGAGCACGCGCCCCCGGCCCGCCGATGCCGCCGATGCGTTGGCGTTGGCGATTACGCACGCCTGGCGCCGGCATGTCACCGGGGTGCCCGGCAGCGGCCCGGTGACAGCCGCGCAGCGGGCGTGGGCACAGGCGGACGTACGTGCCCGCGCAGTGCGCGGATACGGCGGGCGGGCGGCGAGTCGAGCCCGGTCCGGCCCGGTCACCCGTTAGTATCGTACGCATGTTCGTCGTCGGAGATCGTGGATGATTGCCTCCCTGCGCGGCACCGTCAGGCAGGTCGGGTTGGATGCGTGTGTGATCGAGGTCGGCGGCCTGGGCTACCGCGTGCACACCACTCCGGGGACCTTGGCCACCTTGCGCACCGGAAGCGAAGAGGAACTGGCCACCTCAATGGTGGTGCGCGAGGACGCGATGACGCTATACGGGTTCGGTACCGAGGAAGAACGCGACGTGTTCGAATTGCTGCAGACCGTGAACGGCATCGGGCCGCGGCTGGCGCTGGCGATGCTCGCCGTCCACACCCCCGACGGCTTGCGCTCTGCTGTTGCCGCCGAGGACGTCAAGGCGCTGCGCAAGGTGCCCGGGATCGGAGAGAAGGGCGCCCGGCGGATCATCGTGGACCTGGGGGACCGTCTGGGCCCGCCCGCTGCCACACCGGAGACCGCAGCCGCGCCGACCGGGTCGCTGGACAGCGGGCAGCAAGACGTGGTCGCCGCCCTCACCGGGCTGGGCTGGCCGGTGAAAACCGCCGAGAAGGCCGTACAGCAGGTGTTCAGTGAGCAACCCGACCTGGATACCGCAACCGCACTGCGTGCCGCCCTGCAGCACCTCGGAGGCACCCGTGGCTGAGGAGTATCCCGAGACGATCCTGGCAAGCGAGGCCGACGAACTGGAACGTGCCGCCGAAGCGGCGCTGCGACCACGCCGGCTGGATGAGTTCATCGGCCAGAGCGTGGTGCGTGATCAACTCTCCCTCGTTCTGGACGCCGCGAAGGCCCGCCGTCGTCCTCCCGATCACATCCTGTTCGCCGGACCGCCCGGGCTCGGTAAGACAACCCTGGCGATGATCGTGGCGGCCGAGGTCGAGGGCTCACTACGGTTGACGTCCGGCCCCGCCGTCCAGCACGCCGGGGATCTGGCGGCGATCCTGTCCTCCCTGATGGAGGGCGACGTGCTGTTCATCGACGAGATCCACCGGCTGGCGCGCCCGGCGGAAGAGATGCTCTACCTCGCGATGGAGGACTTCCGGGTCGATGTCGTGGTCGGCAAGGGGCCAGGAGCCAGCGCGATACCCCTGACGCTGCCACCGTTCACCGTGGTGGGCGCCACCACCCGCTCGGGCCTGTTACCTGCGCCGCTGCGGGATCGCTTCGGCTTCACCGCTCATATGGATTTCTATTCGGCCGGCGACCTGGAGCAGGTGCTGGACCGTTCCGCCCGGTTGCTGGAGGTGTCCTTGCACCGGCAAGCAGCGACCGAGATCGCCACTCGCTCACGCGGTACGCCTCGGATCGCGAACCGGCTTTTGCGCCGGGTGCAGGATTGGGCCCAGGTTCGAGGTTCCGGGGTACTCGACCTGCATGCCGCCCAACGGGCCCTGGAAGTCTTCGAGGTGGACGAGCGCGGGCTGGACCGTTTGGACCGGGCGGTGCTGCGTACCCTGTGTGAACGCTTCGGCGGAGGGCCAACCGGTCTGACCACATTGGCCGTGGCCATCGGGGAGGAGCCGGAGACGGTCGAAACCGTGGCCGAGTCCTTCCTGGTGCGCGAAGGCCTCATGGCGCGCACGCCCCGCGGCAGGGTCGCCACGGCCGAAGGTTTCGCGCACCTGGGGCTCACCGCTCCCAACGCGACCGCGACGCTGTGGGACTGACCCCACGCGGCGGGTCGCCACGCATGGAATCCAACCGCGCGGGATCTTTTTACCGACCTTTGGTCCGCCCCACCGGCTGGATGAACTAGAATCGCCCAGACCCCGTATTCTGCTTGTGGAGACGTACCCTTATGGATCCGATCATGCTCATCTTCCTCGTGCTCATCTTCGGGATGTTGATCCTGATGATGAACAGGAATCGCAAGCAGCAGCGTGAGCAGACCGAGTTGCGTCGCTCGATCGCAGCGGGCGATGAGGTCATGACCAGTTCGGGCATGTACGGCACAGTGACCGCCGTGGATGGCAATGTCGTCACGATCGAGTCCACCCCGGGTAACACCAGTCGTTGGTTCCTGCCCGCGATCGCCAAGAAGGTGGACCCCGCGACCGAGTACGCTACCGCCGACGCCGATGCGGAGCCGGAAACGCCCGCGGAGGTCAGCGACGAGAGTTCCGACACCTCCACTCCCGACGGGTTCCTCTCCGAGGACCAGGTGCGCAGGACGTACCGGGACGAGAACAAGGACTGATCCACCCGGCCCGGGACCGGGCCGCTGAGACGCGCCGGCGCTGCAGCGCCGGGGAAGAAGAAGACGAAGTTCGTGGCCAAACCAACTCCTTCTGCGGTGCGCCCTGGGCGCACGCTGGTGCTGTTCTTCTGCGTGCTAGCCCTGCTGTTCGGCACGCTCACCGCCGGCACGATGCTCTCCGACGCCAGTTGGCGGCCGAACCTGGCCCTCGACCTGGAGGGCGGGACCCAGATCATCCTCACTCCGCGCACCGAGGACGCTGATGAGATCACCGACGAGCAGGTCGGTCAGGCAATCGAGATCATCCGCCAGCGGGTGGACTCCTCCGGCGTTGCCGAGGCCGAGATCTCCAGCCAGGGCGCGAGCAACATCGTGGTCGGATTACCGGGCGAACCCACCGAGGAAACCCTCAATCTCGTGCGCCAGAGCGCGCAGATGCGGTTCCGGGCCTTCCTCGCCGAAACCGGACCGGCGCCCATCGACCCCGCGTCACTGCAGGCGCCCGACGACGCCGACGTCGGGGAACTGGATCCCGAGGAACTGGAGGAGATGGCCGAGTCCAACGGCGTCGAGGAGGAATCGGCTGGTCAGCCCGGGGGCTCGAACGACGAATCCGACCACGCCGACGATTCGGCGGGGGAGACCGGCGACGACACCAGCGCCGACGGTCCCGCGCCCTCCGGCGCGACCACGGCCACGACCGAGGACGACGGCGCGGATGAAGGCAACGACGGCAACACCGAAGAAGGTGGCCCGAGCCAGGAGCAAACCCGCGCGACCCCCGAAGAGATCGAGGCCGCAGCCTTCGACGCAGCGGATCTGGACGGCGATGGGGAACTATCCGACACCCCGCTGAGCGAACCGGCGAATCCTTCGGACCAAGCCTGGGTCACCGAACAGGTACTGTTCGACTTCCACACCCTGGACTGCACCGACCCGGAGAACCTCATCGGCGGCGGTGGGGACGACCCTGACGCCGCGCTCGTCGCCTGCGCGGTGGACGGCACGTCGAAGTTCATCCTCGGGCCGATGGAGATCCCGGGAACCGACATCGAGAGCGCTAGTTCCGGCTTCCGCGTCACCGAGGGTGGCGTAGTCACCAACGACTATGCCGTATCCATGCAGTTCAACTCCGAGGGCGCGGAGAAGTTCCTGGACGTCACCCGGCGCATCTCCGATCCGCAATACCAGGCGTCCGGGACCAACCGGTTCGCCATGGTGCTGGACGGGCTGGTGCTGATGGCGCCCACGGTGGATAGCCCCATCCCGGGTGGATCCGCTGAGATCAGCGGGAATCTCACCAGGGAGAGCGCCCAACGCCTCGCGAGCCAACTGAACTTCGGTGCACTGCCGATCCAGTTCGAAGTCCAGAGCGAGGAGCAAATTTCGGCCACCCTGGGTTCGGAGCAGCTTCAGCGCGGACTGCTCGCCGGGCTGATCGGGTTGGCCCTCGTGGTGGTTTACGCCTTGGTGCAGTACCGGGCACTGGCGATCATCTCGCTGGCCAGCCTGACTCTGGGCGGGTTGACCACGTACCTGGTGATCGCCCTGCTGTCCTGGCAGATGGGCTACCGACTGTCCCTGGCAGGCGTGGCCGGCTTGATCGTGGCGATCGGCATCATCGCCGACTCCTTCATCGTCTACTTCGAACGGATCCGCGATGAAGTCCGCGAGGGGCGCCGCCTGCCCGACGCTGTCGAACAAGGCTGGAAGCGCGCGAGGCGGACCATCATGGCCTCCGATGCGGTCAACCTGCTCGGAGCCGTGGTGCTGTACTTCGTGGCCGTCGGCGGGGTGCGCGGGTTCGCCGTCACCCTCGGTTTGATCACATTGATCGACCTGATCGTGTTCGTCTTCTTCACCCACCCGTTCATGCAGGTGCTGATCCGTACCCGGTTCTTCCGGGAAGGCTCCAAGATGTCCGGCCTCGACCCGGAGCACCTGGGCGCCGTCGTCTCGGCCTACCGTGGCCGGGGACAGTTCCGCTCCCGGGCCGAGCGTGAGGCCGGCAGTTCGATGACCATCGCCGAACGCCGCCGTGCGGAAGCGCTGGCAGCGGTTTCCGCCCAGGCCGCGGACACCGTGTCCAGCCCCGCGGAAGGCGCGAGCGTCGGCGGAGCCGGGCGGGAACCGGAGTCGGATGACGCCGCCCGCGATGCCAACGGCGTGCAGAAAGGGGACGAGTGATGAGGAGCTTCTCCCAACTCGGTAACGACCTGTACACCGGGAAGAAGTCGTTCGCGATCGTGCAGAACCGGCGACGCTGGCTCACGATCGGGGTCGCGCTGGTCATCGGTGCACTGCTGGTGCTGGGGATCCGCGGGCTGAACCCCGGCATCGAGTTCCGCGGCGGTTCGGAGTTCACCGTCTCCGGGACGGCCATCACCGATCAGCAGCCGGCCCACGACGCCGTGGCCCAGATGGATGCCGACCAGGTGCCGCGGGTGTCCAACATCGGCTCGGACACGGTGCGTGTGCAGACCGAGGAACTCAGCGACGCCGAGACCACTCAACTGCGTGAACTGCTTGCGGAGGCCTACCAGGTCCCGGTCAGCGACGTGACCAGTTCGTTCGTCGGCCCCACCTGGGGGCAGGATGTGACCACTCAGGCGCTCCAGGGCGGATTGATCTTCCTGGTTCTGGTCGCCGGGGTGATGGCCGTTTACTTCCGGCACTGGAAGATGGCGGTGGCGGCGCTGGTGGCGCTACTGCATGACCTGGTCGTCACCGTTGGGGTCTACGCCCTGATCGGCTTCGAGGTGACGCCGGCCTCGGTGATCGGGTTCCTGACCATCCTGGGATACTCCCTGTACGACACGGTGGTGGTGTTCGACAAGGTGCGGGAGAACACCAACCTGTACCAGGAACAGACCAAGTACACCTATGCCGAGGCGGCGAACCTCGCGGTGAACCAGACCCTGGTGCGCTCGATCAACACCTCGATCGTGGGCCTACTGCCGGTCGGCGGGATCCTGTTCGTTGGTGCGTTCCTCATGGGCGCCGGGACCCTGCGGGACATCTCCCTGGCATTGTTCATCGGGCTGGCTTGCTCCACGGTTTCCTCGATCTTCATCGCCACTCCCATCGAGGTCGCCCTGCGTGAACGTGATCCGGCAGTGCGTAAGCACACCGAGAAGGTGCTGGAGCGCCGCGAACGCCGGATCGCACAAGCCGAGCAGGACGGCCTGGAGTTGGACTCCTCACTCACCAGTGCGCGCGCCGGGGGACTGGTAGCAGGCGAACACCTGGGCCATGCCGCGCAACCCAAGCGACGTAGGTCGAGGAACCGGTGACCCCCGTGGCACTGGCGGAGCGGATCCGCGAACGGATGCGGCACGTGCCTGATTACCCCGAACCGGGTGTGCTGTTCCGGGACATCACCCCGCTGCTGGCCGATCGGGACACCTTCAGCGCCGCGGTGGACCGCCTCGCTGAACTGTTCGGCACCGACATCGACGCCGTCGCCGGGGTGGAAGCGCGGGGATTCCTGCTGGCCGCCCCGCTGGCGCTCCGGTTGGGTACCGGTGTGCTCGCAGTGCGCAAGGCCGGCAAACTGCCGCCACCGGTCCACCGGCAACGCTACGAGTTGGAGTACGGCACCGCCGAACTGGAAGTTTCCGAAGTCGGAATCAGCCCCGGCAGCAAGGTCGCCCTGGTGGACGACGTCCTGGCCACCGGCGGCACCGCCCGGGCGGCGGCACATCTGCTCGAGCGCGTGGGTGCCCAAGTGACCGGTATCGGGGTGCTGCTGGAGTTGGCCGACCTAGACGGGCGCGAGCGACTCAGCGACTGGCCCGTGCACACGCTGCTGCGGGACTAACCAAGGTCCATCGGCCCGCCGAGCCCCGGAGTCTGGCCGCACGGTGCGGAGATCTCCGGGCGGCCTTTCGTAGCGGCTATTGTGCCGTGGCCGAACGCATACCGCCGATCGGTTGCTCGTTGCGTACCATAGGAAGATGGACGAGCGAGCCCCGGTGAGTACCACCACGAACAGCGCCCCGGACCCGGTGGTGCCTGGTTCGCGTGTGCGCTCAGCGCTGGGCCGATTCGGTGCCCGGGCGAGCAGCACCCCCAAGGCGTTGGAGCCGCTGCTGGCCGTGGTTCGCTCCAACCACCCCAAAGCAGACGTATCGGTGATCGAACGGGCCTATCGGGTGGCTCAACAATCCCACCAGGGTCAGTCCCGCAAGAGCGGGGATCCCTACATCACCCACCCGGTGGCCGTGGCGACGATCCTGGCGGAGTTGGGTCTGACCCCGCCCACCCTGGCCGCCGCGCTGCTGCACGACACCGTGGAGGACACCAACTACTCCCTGGAGCAGTTGCGCACCGACTTCGGCGAGGAGATCGCCGTCCTGGTCGATGGCGTGACGAAACTGGACCGCGTGAAATACGGGGAAGCAGCCCAGGCGGAAACCGTGCGCAAAATGGTGATTGCCATGGCCCGCGATATCCGGGTATTGGTGATCAAACTGGCCGACCGGCTGCACAACGCGCGGACCTGGAAGTACGTGAGCCGGGACTCTGCGGCTCGGAAGGCGCGGGAAACGATCGAGATCTATGCCCCACTGGCCCACCGGTTGGGGATGAACACGATCAAGTGGGAGTTGGAGGACCTGTCCTTCGCCACCCTGTACCCCAAGGTGTATGACGAGATCGTCCATCTGGTGGCCGAGCGCGCCCCTGCCCGCGAAGAGTTCCTGAACAAGGTGCGCAGCCGGGTCGTGGACGACCTGAAGGCCGCCAAGATCAAGGCGACCGTCACCGGTAGGCCCAAGCACTATTACTCGATCTATCAGAAGATGATCGTGCGCGGCCGGGACTTCGCCGACATCTACGACCTCGTCGGCGTGCGGGTCCTGGTGGAATCGGTGCGCGACTGCTACGCCGTGTTGGGTGCACTACACGCGCGATGGAACCCGGTCCCCGGCCGGTTCAAGGACTACATCGCGATGCCCAAGTTCAACATGTACCAATCACTGCACACCACGGTGATTGGACCGACCGGCAAGCCCGTAGAAATCCAGATCCGCAGTTATGACATGCACCGGCGGGCCGAATACGGCGTTGCCGCGCACTGGAAGTACAAGGAAGCCGCGCGCAGCGGGAGCAAACGCAAGGGGTCCGACGTCGAGGCCATGCCGTGGCTGCGGCAGTTGGTGGACTGGCAGCGGGAAACTTCCGACCCTGGGGAGTTCCTGGACTCCCTGCGGTTCGAGATGTCGGGCACCGAGGTGTACGTATTCACGCCCAAGGGGGACGTGCTCGCGTTGCCCTCGGGCTCGACGCCGGTGGACTTCGCCTACGCCGTGCACACCGAGGTGGGGCACCGCACGGTCGGAGCACGTGTCAACGGCCGGTTAGTGCCGCTGGAATCCGCGCTGGAGCACGGTGACACCGTGGAGGTGTTCACCTCCCGCGCGGAGGGGGCGGGGCCGAGCCGCGACTGGCTCGGGTTCGTCAAGAGCCCCAGGGCCCGGAACAAGATCCGGCAGTGGTTCACCAAGGAACGCCGGGAAGAGGCGATCGACCACGGCAAGAGCGCGATCGCTCGGGCGCTACGCAAGCAGAACCTACCTATTCAGCGGCTGCTGAACCACGAGATGCTCGTGGTGCTGGCCGATGAGATGCAGTACCAGGACGTCTCCGCCCTGTACGCAGCGGTGGGCGAGGGGCATGTCTCGGCTGGCACCGTGGTGAAAAAACTCGTCGCCAGCCTCGGTGGGGAGGACGGCGCTGAGGAGGATATCGCCGAGGTCACTCGGCCCGGCGCCTCCAGGCCCAGGTCCCGACCCGCCGAGACCGGCATCATCGTCTCCGGAATGGACGGGACGGATGTCCTCACCAAACTGGCCCGTTGCTGCACCCCGGTACCCGGCGACGAGATCGTCGGCTTCGTCACCCGGGGCTCGGGAGTCTCGGTGCACCGCGTGGACTGCGGGAACCTGCACGGGTTGCGGGCCCAACCCGAGCGGATCGTCGACGTCGAGTGGTCGCCGTCCGCGCAAAGCGTTTTCCTCGTACAGATCCAGGTCGAGGCTCTGGACCGGGCGGGGCTGCTGTCCGACGTGACCAAGGTCCTGTCCGACAACCACGTGAACATCCTCTCGGCCAACGTGTCCACCTCACAGGACCGGGTGGCCATCTCCCGGTTCGCCTTCGAGATGGCCGAGCCCTCCCACCTGGGTCACGTGCTACGTGCTGTCGGACAGATCGAAGGGGTGTTCGACGTCTTCCGGTTGACGGGTTCTCGGCCCGCGAGTGCAGCCGAACCGAACGAGGACGGCCGCCCAGGCTCACGAGCGAAGAAGAAGGGCGAACCTGGCGGTCAACCAGTGGAGCCGACTGGAAACGAAACTGCGGCGGGTAGTGGCACGCCGACCGGGAGTGCACCGGCAGACGAGGGTGCACCGGCAGACGACGGTTCACCGGCAGGGGAAGGCGCACCGGCAGACCGTCGAACGCCGCCGGCGGCCCCGGACCGGTCCCCGCGGCCCACGCCGGTAGGAACTCCGAGCGAAGTTCTTACCGGGCGCAGTGCTCGCACCTGACGTTATTTAGGTCTGATGCCGGCACAGTTTCGGTGTGGTTCCGGCACATTGAATGGGTTCTCCGTCCGGACGCCGCAGCGCTGGTCAGCGGGCGTCGTCGGCCGCCTGCAAAACCTGCTCGAGCCACGCTTTGCGCGCCTCGAGTGCGTCAGAGGCGCGGGAGATGGCGGCCTCATCGCCACTCTCGCGGGCAGCAGCAAGGTCGCGCTCCAAGGCCTGGATCGACTCTTCCAGTTGCGCCGCGGCGCCCTCGGCCCGAGCGCGCACCCGGGGGTTGGACTTACGCCACTGTTCCTGCTCGACATCCCGAATCGCTTGCTCGACGGCGCGTAACCTGCCCTCGACGCGGCCGATATCGCCGCGTGGGACCTTGCCGGCCTCATCCCAACGGTCCTGGATGTCCCGGAGTGCAGCCTTGGCTTTGTCCAGGTCTCGCACGGGAACCAGTGCTTCAGCCTCCTCCAGCAACTGCTCCTTGACCTTCAGGTTCTCCGCGTACTCCGCGTCAAGGGCCGCGTTGGCGGCGTTCCGCGCTTCGAAGAAGACGTCCTGAGCGGCCCGGAAGCGTGCCCAGAGGGCATCATCGTCCTTGCGAGAGGCCCGGCCCGCTCGCTTCCACCGGTCCATGAGGTCTCGGTAAGCAGCCGATGTCGGACCCCAATCCCGGGAAGAACTCAGCGCCTCGGCTTCGGCGATGAGTTTCTCCTTCTTCGCCTTGGCTTCGGCATGGGTACGGTCCAACTCGGCGAAGTGCTGGCGGCGCACCCGGTCGAACTGGGTACGTGCCGCCGAGAACCGCTTCCACAGGCCGTCCTCGGTGTTCCGGTCCAACCTGGGGCCGGAGCGTTGTGCCTGCTTCCATTCCTCCAGCAACTGCCTCAGTCGCTGGCCGTCCTGACGCCACTGGATCCGGTGCGGCTCACGGGCTGCGATCTTCTCGGCACGCTCCACGATCGCGGTGCGTTCCGTGAGCGCCCGCTCCTTGGCGGCGGCGCGTTCAGAAGCGATTTCCTCCTTACGCTCCGATACCCGCCCCTGTAGCGCTGCCACCCGCTCCCGGAGGCCGTGGATGTCACCCACCACTGCAGGTTCCGCCACCGCTTCGGTCAACGAGGTCAGGGTGGAGTCCAGGTCCTTCACGCCCAGTTGGCCCAGGCGTGCCGAGAACAGGTCCACCTGCGCCTTGAGGTCCAGGAAGCGTCGGATGTACAGCCGCAGTGCCTCCTCCTCGCTCACTCCGGGATATTGGCCGACCACCCGGTAGTCCTCGCCGTCCCGAACGGAGACGGTCCCGTCGTCGTCGACCTTTCCGAACGCGGCTGCCGCAGCCACCTCTTCCGGGTCCAACGGGGCCTCGGCCCCGCCGGTGCTTTCTCCTTGGGCGGGGGCCACCGGTACGGGCGCCGGAGTTGGGGCAACGACAGCGGCTGCCGGCTTGGGGCGGGCGAGAGCCGAAGGCTTCGGCACGGGGAACGGACGCGGCCCAGCCTTGGCCGGTGATGCCTCCTGGGCGGCTTCCTGCGTGTCGCCAGCCTGGGCGGCTTCCTGCGTGTCGCCAGCCTCTGCGGCCTTTACTGCTGTGCCGTCGGTCGCTGCTTGGGCGGCTGCGCCGGTTTCTGGCGTGGGCGCGGCACTGTCCGAGGAGGTTCCATTGATCCCGCTGCCGCTGCCCTCGGCTGGCGGGGTTGGCTGCTCGGCCGTGGCGGCCTCGTCGCTCGGGTCGTTGCTAGCGATCGCGGTCTCGGCGGTGCCGTTCGAGGTGTGGTCCTGGGCTGCGGCCCCGTTCTGGTCTGGGTCTTTCGGAGCGGCGTTCACATCCACCGTCGGTTCCGCGGCGGCCGGAGCCTTGTGCGGCTGCTGCGGATCGGTTTGCGGGTGCTGCGATGCACTCATTGGATCTCCACACTCTCGATGATCACGTCGAGGGCAGGCCGTTCGCCCTCGTTACCCAGTCCGGCCTCGCCAACCTCGGTGAGAATGTCTACACCGGCGGTGACGGCGCCGAACACGCTGTATCCGCCCGCATTGTCCGCGGGCAGGGTCACGTCGTCAAAGACCAGGAAGAACTGGGAGCCCATGGACTCCCCGTCCCCGCCGACCCGGGCCATCGCGACGGTGCCGGACGGGTATATGTCATCGGCCGGGGCGTTCTCGATTGGACCGAAACTGTAGCCCGGCCCTCCGCTGCCGGTAGCCGTCGGGTCACCGCACTGCAGCAAGGAGTCGGGTAGCAGCCGGTGGCACGCGGTTCCATCGAAGTACCCGTCGCGGGCCAGATGCACGAAGTTCGCTACGGCTTGGGGGGCGGCGGCGCCGTCGAGCTCTAGTTCCAGGTCGCCCACAGAGGTGGAAATCGTGGCCTGCCAGGTGCGTTCTTCCGCAAGATCCGGGTCCGGTGCGGCGTCGTACTGGATCGGATCGGTGGTGGGCAACGGCTCCTGGACGGGGGGTTCATCGTGGCCGGCGTCGGTGCCGGTGGGTTCGTGGGTGGCCTCCTCGACGGTATCGGAGTCCTCCGCCTCGGTTGACTCGCTATCACTACCCATTGCCATGACGACCGCGACTGTCACGCCGGTAACCACGAGGACACCGGCGACGGTGAGTGCGATTGTGCGCTGACGCCGACGCTGTCTGGCCCGCTCCTGCCGCGCAAGCCGCTTCTGGTGGAGTCGGCGCGCCCGTTCCCGTTCTCGTTTGCTGGGGCTCACGCCCGTTTCCTCCCGTTGTCGTCGCGCTCTTCGGTGGCGAACGTGCACCAGTCTAGGTAGACCGTGCCACATCCGGTCGCCACGCTTGGCGGGTTGTGATTACGGGATGGTCACAAACTCGGTGCCGGGCGCTTTCAGCGGGCCATACGCAGAGAGGGTGCGCTGTCGGCGTGATGCACGTGGTGACGGTGCGCTGTCGATGCATGGCCGGCGCGTTACGCCGATCGGCTCAAACGCCGGGTGGTGCGCTGTGGGTGCCACAATATGCCCATGGCCCGTCCCACGCCCCTGTCCGGATTCCCCGAGCGGCTCCCGCAGGACCGCATTGTCGAAGAACACATCGTCAACACCGTCCGCCGGGTCTTCGAGTTGCACGGGTATGCCGGGATCGAGACCCGCGCGGTGGAGCCGTTGGAGCAACTGGCCGCCAAGGGGGAGACCTCCAAGGAGGTCTACCTACTGCGGCGACTCCACGCTGATGAGTCCGACCGCGCCGACGATCGCACCCTGGGGTTGCACTTCGACCTGACCGTCCCGTTCGCGCGGTACGTGCTGGAGAACGCCGGACACTTGCAGTTCCCGTTCAAGCGACACCAGATCCAGAAGGCCTGGCGGGGCGAGCGTCCGCAGGAGGGCCGCTACCGGGAATTCCTGCAGGCGGATATCGACGTTGTGGGTGCCGAGGAGTTGCCGTTCCACTACGAGGTAGAAGCGGTGCTGGTGGCCGCGCATGCCCTACAGGCACTGCGCGCTGATGGCCTACCTCCGGTGCGCATCGGGGTGAACAACCGCAAGGTCTCCCAGGGGTTCTACGAGGGGCTGGGGATCGAGGACGTCGAGGGAACCCTGCGCACGATCGACAAACTCGACAAGATCGGCGCCGACGGCGTCCGGTCCGTCCTGGTGGAGCAGATCGGGACCACCGTCGAGCAGGCGGAGGCTGCGCTAGCGCTGGCACAGATCAGCGGCACCGGTGCGCATGTTCAGGCCCGGGTGGAAGAATTGGGGATCCAGCACCCGCAATTGGCCGAGGGGTTAGCCGAGTTGCGCGCGCTGGTCGACGCTGCGGAGGCCGAAGTGCCCGGCGTGGTGCGCGCGGATCTGAAGATCGCCCGGGGACTGGACTACTACACCGGCACCGTCTACGAAACGGTGTTGGTGGGCCACGAGGATCTCGGTTCGATCTGCTCCGGCGGGCGGTACGACTCCCTGGCCAGCGACGGAAAGAGGACGTACCCGGGGGTGGGGTTGTCCATCGGAATCTCCCGACTCACTTCCAGGGTGCTCTCTGCGGGGTTGATGCAAGCCACGCGCCAGGTACCAACGGCAGTCCTAGTCGCGGTCAGCGACGAACAGCAACGACACCGCAGCAACGCCGAAGCCGCCGCGCTGCGGGCCCGGGGTATCCCGTGCGAGGTCGCGCCGACGGCGGCGAAGTTCGGCAGGCAGATCCGCTATGCCGACCGCCGGGGCATCCCGTTCGTGTGGTTCCCGGCTGCTACCTCAGGTGGCCAGGCCGAGGTCAAGGACATCAGATCCGGGGATCAGGTCGCAGCCGACGCCAGCGTCTGGGAGCCGTCGGCCGCGGACTGGTGGCCGAGGGTGTTACCCGGTCCGGCGGCCGGCTGATTATGCAACCCCGCTAGCATTCCCTGCCGCTCGTAACGGGCGGCGCCGGTCGTGACGGGCACTGTTGTCCGGGAACGGCGGCGCGACCGTCGCCGGGGAGGCTCGGTGTTACCGAGGCCCCCGCGCCCGTTGGCCATGCTGACAAACTGCACGGTCAACGGTGCGGGGCGCGCTCATTCGGCGAGCACGCTCACCCGCGACTTGTTGACGCGCCGCGGCGCTTGGGGGTGCCGACATTCGCCGTCTTCCTCCGGTGCGGAGCACCGGACCGGCCCGGACCGGGGCTGCGGCGGTCATAGCGGCCAGGGGTGCGACCATCGCCGGCACGCCGGGTTCGCCGCTGGCCGTCGCGACCCGTCTCATCACCTCGGCGACCGGGTGGTCCCACATCCGGGCGCAGCCGCATCTGCTGGCCGCCCACGTTCGCCCGGCGCAGGCGTTTCATCGCCTCGCCGGACAGTTCGGGGTAGATCTCCACCAGGGAGAAGTGGCTGAAGATCTCAATCTTGCCCACGTCGGTACCGCGCAGGTTCCCCTCCCCGGTAATGGCTCCGACGATCGCCTGCGGGCGTGCACCGTGGTTGTGCCCGGCGGCGACTCGGTAGATCCGGCCGGCGCGCTCGGGTTCACGCCCGCGTTGCCTGGCGGGGCGGTCGAATTCACGATCCGAGCGGGCGTTCCCGGGTGCACCGTCCCGGTCCCGGGCAGGGTGATCAAATCGTCCCATCTCCGGCTCAGCCGCCGGGGAACTGTCACTGCTTGAGGCGGTGCGAGCCGGTCCGTCATCGCCGGCCTGCAGCGCCAACAGCGCGGCGGCCAGATCCAACGGGTCGCTGCTCTCGGCCGCGCCGAAAGTGGTGAGCAGGTCCCGGTACATCTCCAACCGTCCCCGGCTGATCCGCTCGGGTAGACCGGCCAGGACTGCTCGGGCTTTGTGCTCGCTGACCTGCGCCGGGGTGGGCACCGGCACCTGCTCCAGTGCGGTGCCCGTCACCTTCTCGATCGCGGACAACCGGCCACGCTCACGCGGGGTGAAGAACGTCAGCGCCACACCGCTGCGCCCGGCGCGACCGGTACGGCCGATGCGGTGCACGTAGGACTCCACCTGCTTGGGGGCATCGAAGTTCACCACCAGGCCGATCCGGTCCACGTCCAAGCCCCGGGCGGCCACATCGGTGGCGACCAGCACACTGACCGCCCCGGACCGGAGCCGCTGCACGATCCGTTCGCGCTCCCGTTGCGGCACGTCGCCGCTGATCGACACAGCAGGCAGGCCCCGAGCGGTCAATCCAAGTGCTACATCCTCGGCGTCGCCTCGGGTACGTACGAACACGAGGGCCGCCTCGGCCTCAGTGGTCGCCAGCACTCGGCTGAGGGCTCCCACCTTGTGCCGGAAAGGAACGATCGCGTACGTCTGCCTGATCGTGCTCGTCGTTGACGCCGGGCGGGTCGTACTCACCTCGACCGGGGCGCGCATGTGTTTCCGAGCGACCTTTCGGATGGCCTGGGGCATGGTGGCGGAGAACAACGCGACTTGCTTCGCCTGTTCCGGGCCGGTGTGGGCCAGGATCGTTTCCACGTCCTCCGCGAAGCCCATCCGGAGCATCTCATCGGCCTCATCCAACACCAGGTAGGAGACGCCGCCCAGGTCCAGCTCCCCCCGTTCGACCAGGTCGATCACCCGGCCCGGTGTGCCGACCACTACCTGGGCGCCGGCACGCAGCGCGCGGATCTGCGGTCCATAGGAGGAGCCGCCGTAGATGGGCACCACCTGGATGGACGCGGTGCGGGAGGCCATCTGGGTCAGCGCATCGGCGACCTGGATCCCAAGTTCCCGGGTGGGGGTGAGCACCAAGGCCTGAACCCGACGTTGCGCGGGGTCGACGGCGGACAGCAGCGGCAGTCCGAATGCTGCGGTCTTGCCGGTGCCCGTCTGGGCGATGCCGATGACGTCCTGTCCGGCGAGCAGCGGCGGGATCGACCCGGCCTGGATGTCCGTAGGCCGCTCATACCCCAGAGCCTCGATTGCGTGCAGTAGCGATGCGGGCAGGCCAAGGTCGGAAAATCTCGCCGGCACGGCCGGCCCCGCGGGGAGGGGCTGAGCGTGCTCGCGCATGGGGCCAGTCGACCGTGGATCGGCAGCAGGCGGTGTCGGTAGGTCAGACTCGAGGTCGAGGGGCGGGTGGGCGTCAGCATGCAACATGGCGTCTCAATCGACAGAACGGGGTGGAACTGTGCTGGCCCTGTTGGCCTGCGTCCGCCTCAGCCTGCGATCGATGATGCACGGGGTACACCATGGGGTGGTCCATCGAACGGCACCCGGTGGGCTTGTGCGCGGCTCGTGCGCTCCAGTGAGGTTCCATCGTATCCGCCCAGCGGCATCTTTCGTGGTGTGCTGTGCGCAACCTCACGCGGCTCGCGCACCGACGACGGCGGACGGGCCCTTGTGGGTGGAAAGTGCTGTGGGGAAATACCGTGACGCGCGCCGGCGCAGGGCGGGGGCCGGGCACGCCGGGCTCATGCCGGGGTGAGGACCGGGCATGCCACGGTCACGCCGGGGCGGGGACCGGGCACGCCGGGCTCATGCGAGGTGAGGTCCGGGCACGCCAAGTCAGGGGCGCATCTGTGGTGAAGGCAGGGACCTGCGGTTGAGCCGGTCTGCCGGGGTGAAAAGCGTGGGCGGGCGCCACGGCGGTGTTCTAGGATCGTGCAGGCGCCGGGTACCTCCGGCCCGAGCCTCCAGGAAGGACACGTCGTTGCTACGTACGCACGCCGCCGGTGACTTGCGCACCGCCCAGGTCGGTACCACTGTGACGTTGGCGGGATGGGTCGATCGCCGCCGGGACCACGGGGGAGTGGCGTTCATCGATCTGCGGGACGCCAGCGGCATCGTGCAGGTGGTGATCCGGGACGAGGAGACAGCAGCACCCCTGCGTAGCGAGTTCGTGGTGTCGGTGACCGGCACCGTGCAGGACCGCCCGGAGGGAAATGAGAATCCCAATCTCGGTACCGGCCAGATCGAGGTGATCGCCGAGACGGTGATCGTGCTCAACGAAGCCGAGGCGCTGCCGTTCCAGGTCTCCACCGCCTTGGAGGACTCCAGCCCCGTGGGGGAGGAGGTCCGGCTGCGTTACCGCTACCTCGACCTTCGCAGACCGGGGCCGGCCCGCGCGATGCGGCTGCGTTCGAACGTCAACGCCGCGGCGCGGGCGGTGCTCGCCGAACACGACTTCGTGGAGGTGGAAACCCCCACGCTCACTCGATCCACGCCCGAAGGCGCTCGGGACTTCCTGGTCCCCGCCCGGTTACATCCCGGCTCCTGGTACGCCCTGCCCCAAAGCCCGCAACTGTTCAAGCAGTTGCTCATGGTGGCCGGAATGGAGCGGTACTACCAGATCGCCCGCTGCTACCGGGACGAGGACTTCCGGGCAGACCGCCAACCGGAGTTCACCCAACTGGATGTTGAGATGTCCTTCGTCACCGAGGACGACGTCATCGAACTATCGGAGCAAATCGTCCGGCGGGTGTGGTCGCTGATCGACGTGGACGTGCCCACCCCGATCCAGCGGATCACCTACGCCGAGGCGATGGAGAAGTACGGCACTGACAAACCCGACCTGCGCTTCGGATTGGAACTAACCGACTGCACCCAGTATTTCGCCGACACCCCGTTCCGGGTGTTCCAGGCCCCCTACGTCGGGGCGGTAGTGATGCCCGGCGGCGGCAGCCAGCCGCGGCGACAGTTCGACGCCTGGCAGGAGTGGGCCCGCCAGCGCGGGGCCAAGGGCCTGGCGTACGTCACGATCGCCGAGGACGGCGAACTGGGCGGGCCGGTGGCCAAGAACCTCTCCGATGAGGAACGCGCGGGCCTGGCCGAGCACGTGGGCGCCAAGCCGGGCGACTGCGTATTCTTCGCTGCCGGGGCCCCCAAGGCTTCCCGCGCGCTGCTGGGGGCCGCCCGGGTGGAGATCGCAGACCGCAACGGGTTGATCGACCCGGACCAGTGGGCGTTCGCATGGGTCGTGGACGCCCCGCTGCTGGAGCCGGCTGCGGAAGCCGAAGCCGCCGGAGACGTGGCCGTGGGCACGGGGGCTTGGACGGCGGTGCACCACGCCTTCACCGCACCCAAGCCGCAGTATCTGGACTCGCTGGAAGACGACCCCGGTGCGGTGCTCGCCGATGCCTACGACCTGGTGTGTAACGGCGAGGAGATCGGCGGCGGCTCCATCCGTATCCACCGTCAGGATGTTCAGCAACGGGTCTTCGAACTCATGGGTATCCCCCGGGAGGAAGCGCAGGAGAAGTTCGGTTTCCTTCTCGATGCGTTCTCCTACGGAGCACCACCGCATGGTGGCATCGCGTTCGGTTGGGACCGGATCGTGGCACTGTTGGTGGACGCGGACTCCATCCGCGAGGTCATCGCCTTCCCCAAGTCCGGGGGCGGGGTGGACCCACTGACAGATGCGCCGGCGCCCATCACTGCCGAACAACGCCGCGAGGCCGGCGTGGACGCGCTTCCCGAGCAGGTGAACAACGCCGGCGCAAAGGGGGACGACGGCGCTGAGTAGGCAGGCGACGGGGGCGGCGGTCGAGAGCCTGCCCCGTAAGTGGGCGCGGCACCCTTTCGTTATCGGGGACCGCTGGCGATGGCATCAAGGTCAGTACGTGGCCGATGATGACGCACTCGTGGTGGCGATGGCCGCCCGGGCCGGGCACCACCCCGAGCGTCCCCGCGCCATCACGGCGCTGGGAAACCCTGACCGGGTGGCGGAGTTACTCACCGGCCATAGCCGGGAGTTGCTCCACGCAGCGAAGCCGCTGAGTGTTTCTACCCCGCCTGGGACATGGGAACGACTACCGGAAGAACTGCGCGCCCGATGGGACCTTCCGCGCCGTGGGCGTTGGGATTGGATGTGGACGGAGCAGGAACCGCCACACCTGCCCCATGAGCATCGGGTGGTGCAGTTGGACCCGACCGCAGACCGTGAGGCGATTAAGGCCCTGCAAGAGGCCGCTTTGCCCGGAACCCATTTCGGGCCCGAACGTCCGGGGAGCCACTGGTTCGGCATCTGGCATGACCAGGGTCACTTGGCGGCCGTAGCCGGGGCCTACGACTGGGTGCACGCCGCGCATCTGGGCGGTATCGGCACGCACCCCGACCTGCGCGGCTTCGGTCTCGGCGGGTCGCTGACAGCGGCCGTGACCCGAGCCGGGGTGAAGCGCTTCGGCGTGGTGAGCCTGGGGGTGTACGCCGACAACCTCGGTGCCAAGGCGCTGTATGGCCGGCTGGGTTACGCCGTCGGCCACCAGGTCGACTCCCGGCACCCGGCGTCCTGAACGGCACGCGTGCTAGTCGGTGGCCACCAGCACAGGGAGCCAGTGCAGCGACGTAGGCTTAACGGGTGGACTTGTTCGATTCGGCCAGCACCGATGACTCCGGAATCCCGGCAGTGGACGAACGCGCCCCGCTGGCGGTCCGGATGCGCCCGGCGGGACTGGATGAGGTGGTGGGCCAGGACCATCTGCTCGCGCCCGGGGCCCCGTTGCACCGCCTGGTCAGCCCCACCGAACCGGGAGCCTTACCGCCGTCGTCGGTGATCCTTTGGGGGCCGCCGGGTACCGGAAAGACCACCATCGCCTACCTGGTGGCCCGCGCCGGGGGCAGACGGTTCGTGGAACTGTCCGCGGTGACGGCCGGGGTCAAGGACGTGCGGGCCGTGATCGACGACGCCCGCCGACACCTCAGCGGGACCACCGAAACCGTTCTGTTCGTCGATGAGGTGCACCGGTTCTCCAAGACGCAACAGGATGCGCTGCTGCCCGCAGTGGAGAACCGTTGGGTCACCCTCGTGGCCGCTACCACGGAGAACCCGAGTTTCTCGGTGATCTCCCCGTTGCTGTCCCGGTCCCTGCTCCTGACCCTGCACCACCTGACCGCCGAGCACCTGGAGCAGTTGATCACCCGGGCACTCGACGACGAGCGCGGGTTGCGCGGCGAATTCACCCTGGCTGATGAGGCTCGGGCACACCTGTTACGCCTGGCGGGAGCCGACGCTCGTAAAGCGCTGACCATCCTGGAGGCCGCAGCTGGCACCGCACACGCCGGCGGACAGGGCCACATTGATCTCAGCGCGGTGGAACGGGCCATCGACGTGGCCGCGGTGGCCTACGACCGTGCCGGGGACCAGCACTACGACGTGGCCTCTGCCTTCATCAAATCCATGCGGGGATCGGACGTGGACGCCGCCCTGCACTATCTGGCGCGGATGGTCCACGCCGGGGAGGACCCCCGGTTCATCGCCCGGCGCATCATCATCGCCGCCAGTGAGGAAGTGGGTATGGCCGACCCCAGCGCGCTGCAGAGTGCGGTCGCAGCGGCCCAGGCCGTGGCGATGATCGGCATGCCCGAGGCGCGGATCGTGCTCGCCCAGGCGGTGGTGCACGTAGCCACCGCACCCAAATCCAACCGTGCCTACCGCTCCATCGACGCCGCCCTGGCCGATGTGCGCGCCGGTCGGGCCGGGCCGGTGCCCGTTCACCTGCGAGACACCCACTACGCCGGGGCCGAAGGCCTGGGGCACGGCGTGGGCTACCGCTACGCGCACGACGAACCACACGCCGTAGCCGCCCAGGACTACCTCCCGGAGGAACTACACGGCGCTCGGTACTACCACCCCAGCGACCGCGGTTTCGAACGCACCATTACCGAGCGGCTGGAACGGATCGAAACCTTGCTGGGTCGATCACGTCCCGCGCGGGGACGCACCGAGAACCGCGGCAACGGGGCGAACAGCAGCGACCGCACCGGCCGGGTCGCGGACCACTGATCATTCCGGCGCGTCAGCGTGCGCGCCCGTCGCCGAGCCGGCTCGTGTCACCGCTGCCTCTCGTGCGACCGCTGCCTGCTGGCACCACTGTCCACTGCCGATCATCTGCCCCTGCGGAGTGGTCAGGCTCCTACTTGCTCATCGGTCGAGGGGATCAGGGCTGCACCAACCACCCCGATCACGGCGACGGCTGCGAACACCGGTAACCGGGTGCCGGTGGCCTCGATCACCACTCCGGCCACCATCGGCCCGATCGCCGATCCGATACCCCACACCATCGAGTACAGACCGAGGAACAACCCGATCAAACGCACCTGCACGATCTCGGCGCTGACGATGCTCTCCAGCGTGGACGCCGCGCCGACCGTCGCGCCCGCAATCACCGCGAAGGTCACCGCCACCACGAGATTGCCCGAGGCCAGCAACAGCATTGAAGACAGCCCGACCAATGCCAGCGAGCCCATGAACACGGCGCGCGCCCCCAACCGGCGCACCATCCACGGCAGCGGCAACCTGCCCAACAACTGGAATAGGCCGCGCAGCCCGGCCAACGAAGAAGCCAGGCCCAGGCCGAGGCCGGCCGAGACCATCGCCGGCACCTGGTACAGGAACAACACCGAGGAGGCCACCCCGCTACAGATCCCGACGTACAACAACCGCCGCGTGGCACGGGCCCGCAGCGCGAGCGCCAGTGCTTCGCGTAACCGTCCGGCCTGGCTGCGCTGCTCGTCGTCACTGCGGGGCACCACCGCCGATGCCGCGAGGAAGCTGAGCGCCACAACCGCCCCGCTGATCACCATTGCCGTGCGCCAACCCCACTGTTGGGCAGCCACCCCCAGCAACGGCAGGAAGATCGGGGACGCGAACGCACCCCACATCGTGTTGACCGTGATCGCCCGCGTCCGGTCCTGCGGGACCTGCCGGGCGATGGAGGCGTGCACCACGGTGTAATACCCGGCCGTGCCCACAAAGCATTGGGTGAGAGCCGCGGCGGCCGCGAAGAAGACCGGTCCGGTGGCGCTCACCGTCAGGGCGGTGCCGAGCAGCGTGCCGAGGGCGCAGACGGCGAATACCCAGCGCGGACCAGCGGTATCGATCACCCGGCCGGCTGCCACCGTGGCGATCCCGACGGCGAACATGCCCGCTCCGTAGGCGGAGGACAGCAACGATTCACTCCACCCGGTGTCCGCGCGGATCGGTTCGAGCAGCACCCCGAACCCGTAGAACCAGGACCCGAACGCGCAGATCACCACGAAACCGAAAACGACCGTGGACCGCAACGGTAATCTGGCTCCGGCCGGCTGTCTCACGGCTCTCACTATCCCACGAAGCACCTGAGCATCTGGCCACCAGTCCGCGGACCGCCCGCGGCCGCCGTCGGCACCGGGGGTCGACCCGTGAACGGGTGTCCGGCGCGTGACCTGAGCCACGAAGTACCGGGCGCCCCGGATCATGCCGGTGCGCTAAAATGGACCGGTTGCCCAGCACGGGCATCCTGGGGTCTTAGCCGAGAGCGAACCAACCACCAGCCGGTACGGCGGGTGGCACTGCGCCGGAGTTGGCCCCACACCCGCCTGCGGGCGGGTGTGACGTTAGATCACACACGACAGGAAGACACCACAGATACATGGCCAGCAAGAATCAAACCCGCCGCCAGGTCCGGCTCTCCCGGGCCCTGGGCATCCCGCTGACGCCCAAGGCGGTCAAGTACTTCGAGAAGCGTCCGTACCCGCCGGGTGAACACGGCCGCGCACGTCGCCGCACCGAATCCGACTACGCGGTGCGGCTGAAGGAGAAGCAGCGGCTGCGCGCCCAGTACGCGCTCCGCGAGGCGCAGATGCGCCGGGCGTTCGAGGACGCCCGTAAGGAGCCGGGTCTGACCGGTGAGTCGCTCGTGGAACTGTTGGAGATGCGCCTGGACGCGTTGGTCCTGCGGGCCGGCTTCGGGCGCACTATGGCCCAGGCCCGCCAAGCCGTGGTGCACCGGCACATCCTGGTGGACGGCAAACTCGTGGACCGGCCCTCGTACCGGGTGAAGCCCGGGCAAGTGGTGCAGGTCAAGCCCCGTAGCCAGACCAGGGTGCCCTTCCAGGTCGCCGCGGCCGGTGCCCACCGGGATGTACTCCCGGAGGTACCGCCGTACCTGGACGTCAGCCTGGAGAAGCTCCGGTTCGAACTAGTGCGTCGACCCGCGCGCGCCGAGGTTCCGGTGACCGCCGACGTGCAGTTGGTGGTGGAGCACTACTCTCGCTGACCCCCGAGCAACGTTCCCGGCGCCCTGGGCATGGCATGAGGCCGTGTACCGGGGCGCCGGCGTCTATCGGCCGTCCATATGCATGCACATGAGGGGGTAATGTCATCCCCGAGGTGGCCGAGTTGGAGCATTGGAGGAAGTTGTGTCCGTAGGAGACATCGCCGGTCTGATCGCCGCGGTCGCGTTCGTGGCACTGGTCGGGTTCCTAGCAGTGCCGATTCTCAAACTTGGCCGCGTGTTGGACGAAACCCGCCAATCGGTGCACAACATCACGGCACAGACCTTGCCGGTGATTGATGAGACGGCCGAGACGATCCGGTCCACGAACAGTCAACTCGCCAAGGTCGATACCGTCACCACCGCCGCCGCAGAGGTCAGTACCAACGTTTCCGCCATGACCTCCCTCATCGCCGCGACCGTCGGGGCGCCGTTGGTGAAGATGGCCGCATTCTCTCTGGCCGTGCGCTCCATGTTCGGCCGGAAGGGTAAGCCGTGAAGCGCCTTTTCTGGATCGGTGTTGGTGTAGCCGGCACCGTGGCCGTGTTGCGCAAGGTGCAGCAGGCCAGCGACCAGTTGGGCCAGGTTGCTCACGCCGTCAGCCCCCGGGGGATCGCTGAGTCCGTCACCGGCCTTGCCGACAGTCTGAAGACCACCGCGACCCAATTGCGGGCGTCGATGGCCGCACACGAGGTCGCCCTGACCCAGGCCCTGCTGCCCAGCGAGGAGGAACAAGCGCGCTCTCGCGTCCGCCGTTCCGCCCGGCCCCCGGCTCCCACCGGCTGGGACGACAGCGAGGACGCCTTCTTCTGATCCGCCCCACCACACTTTCCTGAGGACATATGCGCACCGCCGAGATTCGTCACCGCTGGCTGGAGTTCTTTCGCGAACGCGATCACACGATCCTGCCCAGCACGTCGCTGGTGTCACCGGACCCCTCGATCCTGTTCACGATTGCCGGAATGGTGCCCTTCATCCCGTACATCCTGGGAACCGAGGAAGCACCATGGCCGCGGGTGGCCACGGTGCAGAAGTGTTTGCGCACCAACGACATCGAGAACGTGGGCCGCACCACCCGCCACGGCACCTTCTTCCAGATGAACGGTAACTTCTCCTTCGGGGATTACCACAAGGAGGGGGCGATCCACTTCGCCTGGGAGTTGCTCACCACACCCCAGGACCGGGGCGGTTACGGGTTCGACGGCGACCGGTTGTGGGTCACGTTGTGGGAGGAGGACGCGGAGTCCTACCACGTGCTCACCGGCCAGATCGGTTTGGACCCCTCCCGGATCGTGCAGTTACCCCGTGCGGAGAGCTTCTGGGACACCGGGCAGCCCGGCCCCGCCGGGCCCACCGCGGAGTGGCATTACGACCGCGGGCCGGCCTACGGCCCGGAAGCCGCCAGCGGCCGTCAGAGCATCTGGCCCGAGCACCCGCAGAGCGAGGACCGGTACATCGAGGTCTGGAACCTGGTGTTCGACGAGTTCGTCCGCGGAGAGGGAACCGGTAAGGACTACCCCCTGGTGGGGGAGTTGGAACAGAAAGCGATCGATACCGGCGCGGGCTTGGAACGCCTCGCCTATCTGTTGCAGGGCAAAGAGAACATCTACGAGATCGACGAGGTGTTCCCGGTCATCTCGGCGATGGAGGAGATCTCCGGTAAACGGTACGGCGCCGACCCCGAGGACGATGTCCGCCTGCGTGTCATCGCCGACCACGTGCGTTCCTCACTCATGGTGATCGCCGACGGCGTCACCCCGAGCAATGAGGGCCGTGGGTACGTGCTGCGCCGCCTCATGCGACGCGCCGTGCGCGCCGTGCGCCTGCTGGGAGTGGATACACCGGCGTTGCCGATGCTGCTGCCGGTGAGCCGAGATGCGATGCAGGACTCCTACCCTGGGGTTGCCGAAGACTTCGACCGCATTTCCCAGGTCGCCTACGCCGAGGAAGACGCCTTCCGGCGCACCTTGAGCACCGGTACCACCATCCTGGAGGCGGCTGTTGCCCGGGTCCGGGACACCGCCGGTGATGCTCCGGCCGTGCTACCCGGCACTGAAGCATTCACACTCCACGACACCTACGGTTTCCCCATCGATCTCACCCTGGAAATGGCAGCCGAGCACGGGGTGGCGGTGGATGAGGAGGGCTTCGCCGAATTGATGGCGGAGCAGCGCCAGCGTGCCCGTGCCGATGCGTTGGCGAAGAAGGTCGGCACGGTGGACACGGCCACCTACGAGCAACTGCGAAAAGAACTCTCCGAGCCGGTGCAGTTCGTCGGGTACACCGACACCACCGCCGAGGCGCGCGTCCTGGGTTTGGTGGTCGACGGCGAACCGGTCACCGCCGTGCACGGGCCCGCCGACGTGGAGGTGGTACTGGACCGCACCCCCTTCTACGCCGAGGCCGGCGGTCAACAGCCCGATCAGGGCACGATCCGGTTCAGCGGCGGCGGCATCGTGGACGTCGCCGACGTGCAAAGCCCGATCAGAGGCCTGTCGGTGCACCGCGGCCGGCTGGTGGAAGGCACGCTCAGTCTGGATGAGACCGGGATCGCGCAGATCGACGTCGAGCGCCGCCGGCAGATCGCCCAGGCGCACACCGCCACGCACATGGTGCACAAGGCGTTGCACGAGTTCCTCGGGCCGCAGGCCACCCAGGCGGGGTCTGAGAACGCCCCCTCCAGGATGCGGTTCGACTTCCGCCACGCCGAGGCGGTGCCGGCCTCGGTGATCGGGGAAATCGAGGAGCGGGTGAACGAACGCTTGGTGGAAGACCTCGAAGTCACCGACGCGGTGATGAAGTACGACGACGCGCTCGCCCAAGGCGCGGTCGCCCTGTTCGGAGAGAAGTACGGCGACCAGGTGCGGGTGGTGTCGATCGGCGGGGACTGGTCCAAGGAATTGTGCGGGGGCACGCACGTGGAACGGTCCGGGCAGTTGGGCCAGGTCACGTTGCTCGGTGAAGCCTCGATCGGTTCCGGCATCCGCCGGGTCGATGCCCTGGTGGGGCAAGGCGCGTACGCCAAGGGGGCCAAGGAGCGCGCGGTGCTGGGCCAACTGACCCAGATGGTCGGTGCCAGGCCGGAGGAACTTCCGGACCGGGTCTCTGCGTTGATGGCCCGGGTGAAGGACAGCGAGCGGGAACTGGACCGGTTGCGTGCGGCCCAGTTGCTCGACCGTGGCGGCGAACTGGCCGCCGGGGCCCGGCAGGTGGGGGCCGTACTCCTCGCCGCAGCGAACGTGGGCGACGTCCCGGCGGCAGACGCACTTCGCACCCTGGTGCTCAACGTGCGTGACCGGCTCGGGCAGGACCGGCCCGTCGTCGTCGCACTGGCCGGAGTGAGCAAGGACCGGCCGATGATCGTGGTGGCGACCAACGAGGCCGCCCGAACGGTCGGGATGCGAGCCGGTGCACTGGTGCGTACCGCGGCCACCGCCCTTGGCGGGGGAGGTGGCGGTAAGGACGACGTCGCCCAGGGGGGCGGCACCGACGCCGGGGCCATCCCAGCAGCACTGGAGGCCCTGACCGGGGATGTGAGCGCGGTCAATGCCCGATGAGGACGAGCCCGTGCCGATGCGCCGCGGCGTGCGGATCGGCGTCGACGCGGGCCAGGTGCGCGTAGGCCTAGCAACCAGCGACCCCGAGGGGATGTTGGCCACCCCGCACAGCACCATCCGGCGCAGCAGGTCCGCGGATGGGGTGGCACAGATCGCACAGTTGGTTCGCCAAACCGGGGCGATCGAGGTGGTCGTCGGACTGCCGCTGCACATGTCCGGAACGGAAAGTCCCGCCAGCCGGGGCGTGCGCTCCTACGCCGAGCGACTGGCGCGGACGGTGGACCCGGTGCCGGTGAGGCTCGTGGACGAACGCCTCAGCACGGTCAGTGCCCACTCCCAGTTACACCGCGCCGGACGCCCGGGTCGCTCCCACCGGCAGGTGGTGGACCAGGTAGCCGCCACCGTGATCCTGCAGGCGGCCCTCGACGGGGAACGCAGCGGGCATGCACCTGGAGAGGTAGTTAGGGTGGACCAGGGGGCAGCGGCGGAGGAGAGCGGGACGTGACAGACCTGTTCGACGAGCAGTTCGGAACCGACGAGGCCGCCCCGACCGCGACGATCGCCGGCAACAGGCGCGCGGCCCGGCGGGAGGCCCGACGGCGACGGGCCCAACGCAGGCGAAACTTCATCACCTTCCTGGTGATGGTGGTGGCCATCGCCTTGCTGCTGGGTGGTGCGTTCGTACTTATTCGACCGTTGTGGGAAGGCAGTCCCGACACCACGGTCACCGACTATCCCGGTCCAGGCACCGGTGAGGTCGAAGTGGTCGTCAACCCCGGGGACAGCGGGACCGACATCGGCCACACCTTGGCGGAGGCCGATGTGGTTGCCACCGTGGGCGCGTTCACCGAGGCCTACGCCAACAACCCCAATGCGACGCAGATCCAGGCGGGCCGCTACAGCCTGCGCCAGGAAATGGCCGCCATCGATGCGGTGCAGGCGCTGCTGGATCCGGCCAGCCGCTCGGATCTCACCGTGACCATCCCCGAGGGCTGGCGCGCGACCCAGGTCTATGAACGGATCTCGGTGCGGCTGGACGTGCCCGTGGAAGAGGTGGAGGAGGCCGCCGCGCAGGTGGCCGAGGAGTATCTGCCCGAACAGGCCGAGGGGGAGATCGAAGGTTGGCTGTTCGCGTCCACTTACACCGTGGAGCCCGACACCGACCCACAGGACCTGCTGCAGGACATGGTGGACCAAACCGTGCAGATGCTGCAGGACCGGGAGATCCCCGAGGAGGAATGGCACGAGACCCTCACCATCGCCTCCATCCTGGAACTGGAGGTCAACAACCCCGAGCACTGGGGGCAGGTGGCGCGCGTGGTGGAGAACAGACTGGAGGGCTGCTCCGGTGACGGGACCATCGGCATGGACACCACCTACGCCTACGGCCTGAACAAACCGGCTTATGAGATCACCCGGGATGAGTGGCAGCAGGACCACCCGTACAACACCCGCCGCGTGCCCGGCCTGCCGCCCACGCCGATCGGGTCACCGGGGCAACCGGCGATGGACGCGGTTGCTGATCCACCGGAAGGGGACTGGTGCTACTTCGTGACCGTCAATCCGGACACCGGGGAGACCCGGTTCACCGACGACCTGGATGAGCACCGGCAGAATCAACAGGAGTATCGCGATTGGTTGGCCCAGCAGAACGACGCTGAAGGCGACGAGGAGTAGGAAGAATCATCGATGTCCCAACCTCGTCGTGCAGCGGTGCTCGGCCAGCCGGTATCGCATTCCCTCTCGCCGCAGTTGCACCGCGCGGCCTATCACGCGTTGGATTTGGAGAACTGGACCTACGAACGCCACGAGGTGGACGAAGCGGGCTTCGCCGGCTTCCTGGCCGGACTCGACGAGAGTTGGGCCGGCCTGTCGGTCACGATGCCGCTGAAACAGGTTGCGCTGCGCAGCGTCGACCACGTGGAGCCACTGGCGGAGGTCGTCGGTTCGGTCAACACGGTCCTGTTTCCCGGCGGGGGAGTGCGCGTGGGAACCAATACCGACGTCTACGGCGCGGTGACGGCGTTGCAGGAGGTGGCCCCGCCTGATTGGCAGCCGAGGTCCGGGGTGATCCTTGGGGGAGGGGCCACGGCCAGTGCCGCGTTGGCGGCGCTGGGGCAACTGGGTATTACCGATCCCGTTATCGTGGTCCGCTCACCCGGACGGGCCGGGCCGGTGATCCGCGCCTCGGCGCGGATGGGTCTGTCACCACGGCTGCTCACGTGGGGCAGCGCGGCCGCGGATGAAGCACTGATCAGCGCCCAGGCGGTGGTCAGTACCGCCCCCAAGGGTGCCGCGGATACCTTGGTGGAGGTGGTGGAGCGCGCCGACCTGGAAGCCGGCCAGGTGTTACTGGATGTGGTCTACGACGGCTGGCCCACTCCTCTCGGGCGGGCGTGGGCCTCCCGGGGCGCGCCGGTCGCCGGCGGCCACCTGATGTTGCTGCACCAGGGTGTGGAGCAGGTGCGGCTGATGACCGGGCGAACCGCCCCGGTGGAGGCGATGCGTGCGGCGCTGCACGCGTGTCTGGAGGGCTGATGTCGCCGGTGGTGATTGTGGGGGTGGCCGCCATCTGCGGGCTGGCGGCAGTGCTGCTGACGCCGTGGCTGGTCAGCCTCGCGCGTAAGGAGACGGCGCTGACCACCAGCGGCTTGCATCCCCTCCTGGCCGCCCTGGGCGGGGCCGGTGCGGCTATGTGGGCACAGGGCGTGGTCGAACTAGTAGTGCTCGCGTTCATGGCACTGGTGTGCGCGCTGCTCGTTACGGTCGACCTGGCGGTGCACCGGTTGCCTACCGCGTTAGTGGCCCCGGCATATCCGATCGTGGTGGGCGCATGGGCGGTCCAAGCGGTGCTCGACGATGCCTACGCGGACTTGGGTCGGTCGGTGCTGGCTGGCGCCGCGCTGGCCGGCGGATACCTCATCCTGGCGTTGATCTCGCCCTCCGGGTTGGGCATGGGCGATGTGAAACTGGCAGGGCTGCTCGGAGTGGTGCTGGGTTGGTACGGCTGGGAAGAGGTGCTCACCGGCACGATTGCGGCGTTCGTGCTCGGGGGCGCGGCGGCGTTGGTGCTGCTGGTCATCGCCAAGGCCGACCGCAAGACGCACCTCGCGTTCGGGCCGTGGATGATCGCGGGCGCGGTGGTTGGGCTGGTGTGGGGAACGGCGGTTTTCGGCGTCTAGGGCGTGTCTGTCCCGGTGGCCGTCCACCTCGGGGTCTGGCCATCTTCACCGGCGGGCGGTCACCTCTTGCGCAACTGGCCAAGGGTCGGGCCTTTTCCGTCGGGCCATTGGCTGATCTGGGCGAGGAACAACTCCGCGCACGCGATGGCATCGGTGAGGGCATGATGCATGCCGTAACGGGGCAGGCCGCGCCGGTCTCGGGCGGAGGCCAGGTCCAGACCGTCCTGGTCCGGGTGCCTCGGCACCCGCCCGAGCAGCATGCGTTCCAGGGCCATGGTGTCGATGACCGGCGGGTGCCAGGGCGCGCCGAAGAGGTCGACGCATGCCCGAGAGAGCAACGTCGTCTCGATCCGGGCGTAGTGGGCCAGCAACACCCGCCCGGCGCACGAGCGCAGCACCTGCTCCACTGCGGCCTCGAGAGGAACTCCTGCCGCGATGACATCATCGGTCAGCCCATGCACCGTGACGTTCGCAGCGGCCTCGGCCTCGGTGCGAACCACGGTGTGGCGGGCCTCACCCAGGCGGATCCGCAACCCGTCGATCGGCACGTGACCCACACTGAGGATTTCCGCCCTCTTCAGGTCCAGGCTCGTGCACTCCACATCCAGGGCCAATACCGCCAGGTCCTGCACCGGCGTGCCGTCAGCGGGCACGGGCGCGCGATAGTACTGCCTGAGCGCTCCCGACGCCGCCGAGGCGGCAGTTGCCCGGCGACGGCGTAGCCGCGAGATCCATTTCATCTGCCCACCACTTCGGTGCGGTAGACATAAGGCAGCGTGGATTGAGTGCGCCGCACTACTGCGAACGCGTTCTTCAGATGGCGGCGCTCGAACGGGGACAGCGACGCCGGCGGAACCCGGTTGTCCAACGGCTCACCCTCTTCGTGACGATGTACCTGGTGCCGGGTGCGCAGCCCGGTGAGGAAGTCATAAGCGTCGATCAGGTCGGCGCCGTGGTTGGCCGACAACACCCGAGTGCCGCTCGCTGAGCGCAACCTTTCCACCGTCCCCAAGGTGGCGTTCCCCAGCGCCAACGCCGATAGCCGCGCGATCTGGGAGATCGGGGCCAGGCCACCGGACTTGATGTCCAGTGTTCGCCGCTCCCGGCCCGAACCGTCCAACACGAAGTCACGGAAGAAACCCAACGGCGGCTTGGCCAGTTCAGCAGCCTGGGCCAGATGGGCAAGGAACCGGCGCGAATGCGGTGCTTCGTCCATGACCACCTGCCGAACGCGCTCGAACAGGGACCGGTCGCCGAACACCGGACGCATATCGAAGAAGATCTGCGCGTGGAGCACGGCTTCCGGTTCCGGATCGCGGATCCAAGAGCTCATGTATCCGCGCCACACCTCTACCGGCACCCGCCACCGCGGGTTGGTGGCCATCACGTCCCCGGGGCACCGGGGGTAGCCGATCTGGGCCAGACCGTCCACCACGTATTGCGCCAAGGCGGTGAAGTATGCGGATTCTTCCGCCGAGGGAACTCGGGCCAGGATCAGTGCGTTGTCCTGGTCGGAGTGCAACGCCGTCTCTTGGCGCCCCTGTGATCCCAGGGCCACCCAGCAGTACCGCATCGGCGGGGCCCCCAGTTCTTCCTCGGCGAAGTTCAACATCCGCCTGGTCGCGCCGTCTGCCACCGCAGTAACGAAGCGTGCGACGTCTCCCGGTGCGGCGTGCGCGCCCGCCGACGAACTCACCACCTGGGGAATACGGCTGACCACCGCCTGCAGCGCGCGGACGCTGGACTGCTCGGCGAGCTCGGTGAGCAGCAACGTGGGATTATCCCGGGCAAGGCGCATCAGGTCCCCGGCGGTGACCACCCCGATGACCCGCCGGCCTTGCATCACCGGCACGTGGTTCACACCGTGATGGGTGAGTTCCGCGAGTGCTTCCATCGTGAGTCGATCCGCCGGGATCGTGACCGGGTCCGGCGTCATCACCTCGCCCACCGGCGTCATCGGACTCAGGTCTTGGGCCACCACTCGCGCGCGAATATCCCGGTCCGTGAAGATGCCCGCTAGGCGCGATCCCTCAGTGACCAGCAGCGCGGACACGTGCTCGGCAGCCATGAGCCGGGCGGCTTCACCTACGGGCAGATGCGGTGGGGCGGTGATGGGGTCACGACGCAGGATGTCCTTCAACTGGGTGCGCAGCAGCGCCGACCCGGAGTCGGAAATTCGAACGGGTGCCACCGCGTCCCGCAACCGGCCCACCTGTTGCCGCATGAAGTGCCGCGCGAAAGTCTCGGACCGGGCCAGCAGATCCCTGAATTTCTCCGCGGGCATCAAGTAGCACAGGCTGTCCTCGTGGGCCACGACCCGGTACAACGAGGGGCCGGCGGTGAGCACCGAGGACAACCCGAAGGAGTCCCCGGCGGAGTCCCGGTCTGCCAGCCCGCCCATGGAATCGAGGATGTCCACCGCGCCCGAACGCAGGATATGCACGTACTCATTCCGGGCGCCCAACTCGATCACCACGGCACCGCGGCGAAAGTATGCGATGTGCAAGGAGGCCGGAATGGAATCGAGAAGTTCAGCGGGTAGATCACCATACGGTTCGTGTGCGGCCAAGAAGTCCCGGATCTCGGCCAAGTCGGCGTCCATCATCTGATCCAACCGCATCCATACGTCCCTGCGCATGAGAACGCGCTACTGCAGCGACCGCCACGGGCTGCGGCAACTGTCGGCACTGCCGGCTACTCCGCCGTCGGCACTGCGAGTGCGTGGTCCGCGATCGGCACTGCCGGCCACTCCGCCGTCGGCACTGCGGGTGGCGAGACCTGCGACTGTGCTTCCGGTGCACGGCGGCGGCTGATGCTGGCAACGTCCTTAGCCGTGGAAAGATGGGGGGATGCTCAGATGGTTAACAGCAGGGGAATCCCACGGGCCCGCACTGGTCGGGGTGATCGAGGGAGTCCCCGCCGGTGTGGAGATCACCACTGCGATGATCGCCGACCGCCTCGCCCGGCGCCGCAAGGGTTACGGACGCGGTGCGCGGATGTCATTCGAACAGGACAAGGTGCGGCTCCTCGGGGGCGTGCGCCACGGCCGCACGCAGGGCGGGCCGATCGCGATCGAGATCGCCAACAGCGAGTGGCCCAAGTGGGAACACGTGATGGCCGCCGACCCGGTGGACCCTGCTCTGCTGCAGATCGACGCGGGCACCGGTGACACGCGCGAGGTGGCACGCAACAAGCCACTTACTCGCCCCCGGCCGGGCCACGCTGACCTGACCGGAATGATCAAGTACGGCTTCGATGAGGCCCGCCCGGTGCTGGAACGAGCCTCCGCACGGGAGACCGCCACCCGGGTGGCCCTGGGCACGGTCGCGGCCGGGCTGCTCCAGCAAGCCGCCGGAATCGAATTCGTCTCCCACGTGGTAGCCGTAGGCGAGGTGGCCGCGCCGGCAGACGCCGCCCTGCCCACTCCCGCTGATGTAGCCGCGCTTGATGAGGATCCGATCCGTTGTTTCGATCCGGACACCTCGGCGCGGATGGTCGCCGAGATCGACGCGGCGAAGAAGGACGGCGACACACTGGGCGGCGTGGTCGAGGTCCTTGCGTACGGGGCCCCGCCGGGGCTGGGCAGCTACGTACACGGCGATCGCAAACTCGATGCGCGGCTGGCGGCGGGGCTGATGGGGATCCAGGCGATCAAAGGCGTGGAGATCGGCGACGGGTTCGACACCGCCCGGCGCCGGGGCTCCTTCGCACACGACGAGATCCACCACCGTGAGGGACAGGTGCGCCGCCGCACCAACCGCGCCGGCGGGATCGAAGGGGGGATGAGTAACGGGGAAGTAATCCGGGTGCGCGCCGCGTTGAAACCGATCTCCACCGTGCCCCGCCCGTTGGACACGATCGACACCACCACCGGCGAAGCGGCCAAAGCCATCCACCAGCGCAGCGACGTGTGCGCCGCCGCGCCCGCGGCCGTGATCGCCGAAGCGATGGTGGCCCTGGTGCTGGCCGAGGCGTTGACGGAGAAGTTCGGTGGAGACTCGCTGCCGGAGTTGCGGCGGAACCTCGAGGCCTACATGCAGACTATTTCGGAGACCCTGCGATGATCCACGCCGTCCTCGTCGGCCCCCCGGGAGCGGGTAAGTCCACCATCGGTCGCAAGGTGGCAGAGGTGCTGGAGGTACCGTTCACCGACACCGACACCCTGGTGGAGGAGCACGCCGGAAAACCCATCGCCGACATTTTTCTCACCGACGGAGAAGAAGCCTTCCGGGCACTGGAACGCGAAGCCGTGCAGCAGGCGCTGGCTGACCATCGGGGTGTCATCGCACTTGGCGGCGGGGCGATCCTGGATGATCGCACCCGCAAGGACCTGGCCGACCACACCGTGGTGTACCTCTCGGTGGGCCTGTCCGATGCGGCCAAGCGGGTCGGGTTGAACGCCGCCCGGCCGCTTTTGGTGGGCAGCCCCCGACGACAGTGGCAGCAACTGATGGACGCCCGCCGTCACCTGTACCACGAAGTAGCCGACGTGGAAGTCTCCACCGCCGGACTCACCCCGGACCAATCCCGCGACGCCGTGCTCGCCGTTCTGGAGCATCGATGAGCACGATCTGGGTGCGGGCCGAACACCGCTACCCGGTGGTGGTGCAGCCCGGGGCACATGCCTCGGTTACCGAACACCTGCCGGCGGGAGCGACGCAGGTTCTCCTGGTGCATCCGCAGGCGCTGGCTGCCACGGCCGCCACGCTGGCAGAGCGGATCCGCGGCGCCGGGCGGCAGGTCCACAGTTTCCAGATGCCCGACGGCGAGGCCGCCAAAGACCTAAAGGTCATCTCCCAAGCGTGGGACCGGCTGGGCGAGCAGGCGTTCACGCGTTCGGACGCGATCGTCGCACTCGGAGGGGGAGCCGTCACCGATTCAGCGGGGTTCGTCGGCGCCACCTGGCTGCGAGGTGTGCCGGTGCTGCACATCCCGACCACCCTGCTGGGGATGGTCGACGCCGCGGTCGGAGGCAAGACCGGCATCAACACCGCCGCCGGAAAGAACTTGGTGGGCGCATTCCACTCGCCGGTGGCCGTGCTGTGCGACGTGGAACTGCTCGCCACACTGCCCGTGGCCGATCTGCGCGCAGGATTGGCAGAGGTGATCAAATGCGGATTCATCGCCGACACCCAGATCCTGTCCTTGGTGCAGGACCACCCGGATGCGGTGCTGGACCCGACCAGCCCGATCCTGACCGAGCTGATCCGCCGAGCGATCACGGTGAAAGCCGAGGTGGTCTCCGCCGATCTTCGTGAGGCCGATCGGCGTGAAGTCCTCAACTACGGTCACACCCTGGCCCACGCCATCGAGAACGCCGAGTCGTACCGATGGCGCCATGGGGACGCGGTCGCCGTCGGGATGGTGTTCGCCGCGGAACTGGCCTTCCGTACCGGCCACTTGGATCGTGCCGGTCTGGACCGGCACCGGGAGGTACTGCAGGCGGCCGGGCTGCCGACCAGTTACCACGGGGGCCGGTGGGAACGGCTCGTGAATGCGATGCGGCGGGACAAGAAGTCCCGCGCCGGGGTACTCCGGTTCGTCGTCCTGGATCGCATCGGCAGTCCCACCCGGTTGGAAGGCCCGGATGAACAGGTCCTGCGCGCCTGTTACGAGGCCATCAGCGCCAAGCCGTAGACTCACCCGCGTGCATACCGTGATGGTCCTCAACGGGCCGAACCTGTCCCGCCTGGGCTCTCGGGAGCCAGAGATCTACGGCACCTGGGATGCTTCCGCGCTTCAGGAAGCCGTCGACGGTTGGGCATCTGCCCAAGGTTTACAGGTGCGCTGGCTGCAGAGCGATGATGAGGCCGAGTTGGTGCGCTGGCTCCACCAGGCCGCCGATGAGGGCATCGACGTCATCATCAACCCGGCTGCCTTCACCCATTACTCCTACGCGTTGCGCGACGCCGCCACACAGGTGACCGACGCCGGTGCTCGGCTCATCGAGGTACACCTCTCCAATCCGGCGGCCCGGGAATCATTCCGCCACACCAGTGTGGTCGCCGGGGTGGCCTCCGGCACGATCGCCGGCTTCGGTGCCGATTCATACCGACTGGCGCTGCACGCTCTCCGCCGCGAGGTAAACAAGCCGTATGCCTAGATTTGCTCGAATCAAGCCTGTAGGCTAGTTTAATGTTTGTCGTCACCGCCGACCAGGACAAGTCCAGTGTGGCGGGGGAACAGGTGGAAGCGGTCCTGGCGCACTTGGAGCGCACCGTGGTGAGGCCGGGGTCAGGGGCGCAAGCGCGGATGCTGTTGCCCTTCCAACGAACGGTCGGCGATGAGATCCAGGGCGTGTTCAGCGATGCGCGGGCCTGCCTGGATGCCGCTTTGGAGTTGCAGCGCCTGCAGCAGTGGGCGGTGGGCATCGGTATCGGCGCCGGCACACTGGCGCGAGAAGCGCGCGCCTCCGGGGGCCCCGCGTTCGTGCACGCTCGCACGGCAGTGGAACGCGCCCGGAGCAAAGCGGTCACTGTTCCCCTGGCGTTGGCCGCTGAGGCCCAGGAACAGTACATCGTCGATACCGAAGCACTGCTGCAACTCCTCTCCGCCGTGGTGCGCCGTCGGTCGGAGGCGGGTTGGGAGGTGGTGGATCGGCTCCGGGCGGGGGCCGCCACCTACCGGGAGGTGGCCAAGGACCTGGGCATCAGCGCCCAAGCGGTGGGCCAACGCCTACGCGTGGCACTGTGGTCGGAAGAACGGGCGGTGCACCCGTTGGCCGTACGTCTGCTGGGCGAACTCGATGAGGGGACCGGGTGATGATCGGCGTACTGATCGGGGCGGTCGTGGCGGCCGCATTGGCGCTCTCGGCGGCAGGTGGCTACCCCGTGACGGTTTGGGTATTGCGGCGCGCGGAGCAGGGCACCAAGCGCAGGGACCGGAGAGGTCGGCACGAGCGCGGAGAGCGGACCGCACCGAACAGTTCGAATGGTTCAGCAGGAGACGGCGGCGGCGGGGGTGCCGGTGGGAACGGGACGGGAGCCGCTACGGGCAACACGGAACCCGGCGGCCCCGCCGAGCTGCATCCGGCGGAGGTGCTGCGCGGCGGAACCTGGATCGGGATCTTGGAGCGGCTGGCCATCACCGGGGCGATCCTGGTGTCCTACCCGGCGGCGATCGCCGTCGTCATCGCTGTCAAGGGCCTGGGCAGGTTCCCGGAACTGACCGCTACCGGCGGGGTCTCGGAACGGTTCATCATCGGCACTCTCACCTCCGGCTTGTGGGCCGCCGCCGTCGGGCTGGCGGCAACGGGCGCACTGAACGCGATAGGCTAAGTCGCTGACTTCCCCGAGTTGAAAAGGACCACGCGTGGCCACGACCAATGACCTGAGAAACGGCATGGTGTTGAACATCGACGGACAACTCTGGTCCGTCGTGGAGTTCCAGCACGTCAAGCCGGGCAAGGGCGGTGCATTCGTCCGCACCAAACTCAAGAGCGTGCCCGAGGGCAAGACGGTGGCCAAGACCTTCAACGCCGGCGTCAAGGTCGATGTCGCCAACGTCGACAAGCGCGACATGCAGTACCTCTACGCCGACGGCGCAGACTTCGTCTTCATGGACACCAGCGACTACGATCAGATCAACGTCGCCAGCGATGTGGTGGGCGAGGCCGCGAACTTCATGATCGAGGGCCAGGAAGCCATCGTGGCCCTCCACGAAGGCACGCCGCTGTACGTGGAGTTGCCCGCCTCGGTGAACCTGACGATCACCTATACCGAACCCGGACTGCAGGGCGACCGCTCCTCGGCGGGTACCAAACCGGCCACGCTGGAGACGGGATACGAGATCCAGGTCCCGCTCTTCGTGGACCAGGACACCAAGGTCAGGGTCGACACCCGGACCGGGGAATACCTCGGCCGCGTAAGCGACTGAGGTGCGCGCACGCAGCAAAGCCCGCAAACGGGCGATCGACGTCCTCTACGAGGCCGACCAACGGCACCGCAGTACGAGCCAGGACGACGGCGAGAAGCGGTTGGCCGAGGTACTTCTGCCCGTGCTGGCCGAGCGGATCGCACACCCCGGCACCCAGACGGCGCTGCCGGAGTACGCCGTCCAGGTCGTCGAGGGTGTGGCCGAGCACGCCGATCAGATCGATGAGGCGTTGAGCACCTTCTCCCAGGGGTGGACGCTGGACCGGATGCCCGCGGTAGATCGAGCGATCCTACGTGCGGCCGCCTGGGAGATCCTGTACAACCCCGAGGTGCCCAACCCAGTAGCCATCGATGAAGCGGTGACGCTGGCGCGATCACTGTCCACCGACGAATCCCCGTCCTTCGTAAACGGTCTGCTCGCCCGCATCGCCCAGATGGGCCCGAGTCTGGTCGACTGACCGCGGCCGCACCCGCACCGGCGGGCGGGTAGCCCGCCGAGCACGTACTGCAGCGCAGCCGGCTACCTGGGACGGGCGTCGTCGGCGAGACCGGCGCCGATCGGTACGGCTGGCTGCTCGGACGACGTCGAGCCGTCCGGCTCACCTGCTGCATCGTCGGCCGACAGGTCCCGCACCAGCCGCCTGCGCAGAATCACAGCGACTACCGGAGCGGCCAGGGCCACTAGCGCGACTGCAACGGACCACGGGTTCATGTGCGCCACCTCCAACGATGCGGCATCGAGTGTGGTCACTATCACTGTAAGCGTCGCCCGACCCGCCGTCCCGGGCCCAAGGTCCCAGTCCGGCGGGCGTGGGCTCGGCGCCTGCGGTGAGCAACCCGGTAAGGTTGCCACCGGCACTGATCCTTTAAGCCCGTCCAGTGAGGCGGGGAAGGAGGGAGCCAGATGAACTCTGGCAGCCTTGGCACCGAGGTCCTCGGTCCGGAGGAGATCTCCCGGGCACTGACCCGGATCGCACACGAGATCCTGGAACGCAACAAGGGCGCCGAGGATGTGATCCTGCTCGGTATCCCCACCCGGGGCGTCCCGCTGGCACAGCGGCTCGGCCGGCGCATCATTCAAGCCGAGGGCGGCCCGAAGGCGGATCTTGAGCATCTGGTGGGCACGCTGGACATCACGATGCACCGGGACGACCTGCGAGCCAACCCCACCCGCGCGCTGACGCCCACGGATTTACCGCCGCGAGGGGTCGACGACGCAATCGTGGTGTTGGTCGATGATGTGCTCTATTCCGGGCGCACCGTGCGAGCGGCACTCGATGCGATCTCCGACCTGGGCAGACCCAGGGCAGTCCAACTGGCGGTGTTGGTGGACCGCGGCCATCGAGAACTGCCGATCCGGGCAGATTTCATCGGCAAGAACCTGCCCACCTCGCGAACCGAACGGATCAGCGTGCAGCTGCAGGAAACCGATGGACACGACGGGGTGGTGCTGACATGAGACACCTGCTCTCCGCAGGGGACCTGAGCCGCACCGAGGCGATCGACATCCTCGACACCGCCGAGACCATGTCGGCCACCCAACAGCGCCAGATCAAGAAACTCCCCACGTTGCGCGGGATGACCGTGGTCAACCTCTTCCTGGAGGACTCCACCCGCACCCGAATCTCGTTCGAGGCCGCCGCGAAGCGGCTGTCGGCCGACGTCATCAACTTCTCCGCGAAGGGATCCTCGGTCTCCAAAGGTGAGTCGTTGAAGGACACCGCGCAGACTTTGCAGGCGATGGGGGCAGATGCTGTGGTGATCCGGCACGCAGCCTCCGGAGCCCCACACCGCCTCGCCCACACCGGATGGATCGATGCGCCGGTGCTCAACGCGGGCGACGGTGCACATCAGCACCCCACCCAGGCCCTGCTGGACGCTTACACCATGCGTCATCACCTGCGTGCCGAAAGATCCAGGGGCGCGGACCTCAGCGGTGTGCGGGTGGTGATCGTCGGTGACGTGCTCCACTCCCGGGTGGCCCGCTCCAACGTCGACCTGCTGCACATCCTCGGCGCCCACGTTCTCCTGGTGGCCCCGCCCACGCTGCTGCCGGTGGGGGTGCAGGCCTGGCCGTGCGAGGTGACCTACGACCTGGACGCCGCGATCGCATCCCACCGTCCGGATGCGGTGATGATGCTACGAGTGCAACGCGAACGGATGTCGAACAAGGGCGGGGGGTTCTTCCCCTCGCCGATGGAGTACGCGCGCAGGTACGGGTTGGACGCCACCAGGATGGCCGCCCTGCCCGACCATGCCATCATCATGCACCCCGGCCCGATGAACCGCGGCCTGGAGATCAGCGCCGCGGCAGCCGACTCGCCCCGGTCCACGATCCGCGAACAAGTCGCGAACGGGGTAGCGGTCCGGATGGCGGTGCTCTACCTACTGTTGGCCGGACGCAGCCAGTCCCGCCCCGACCTTCCCCTGGAGGCATGACCGGATGTCGCAGACGTATCTGGTGCGCGGAGCCGCCCCGCTCGGCGGCGCGGCTACCGACCTGTTCCTGGCCGACGGATTGATCGCAGCCACCGGCAAGGACGCACAGCGCGCCGCCGGCGCCGATACCGAGGTGATCGACGCCGAAGGGCTGATCGCCCTACCCGGGCTGGTGGATTTGCACACCCACCTGCGCGAACCCGGTCGAGAGGACGCCGAGACGGTCGCCTCGGGCACTCGGGCGGCCGCCGCCGGCGGATTCACCTGTGTGCATGCCATGGCCAACACCGACCCGGTGGCCGACACCGCCGGGGTGGTGGAGCAGGTGTACCACCTGGGACGCGACGCCGGGTGGGTCGAGGTGCGCCCGGTGGGCGCGGTGACCGTGGGTCTCGGCGGCACGCAACTTGCCGAACTCGGCGCGATGGCAGATTCGGCCGCTGGCGTTCGGGTGTTCTCCGATGACGGGAAATGCGTCTCCGATCCGTTGTTGATGCGCCGGGCCCTGGAATACGTCAAAGCCTTCGACGGCGTGATCGCACAGCATGCGCAGGAGCCCCGCCTGACCGACGGTGCGGTGATGCACGAGGGGCGGATGTCCGCCGACCTCGGGCTCACCGGATGGCCCTCGGTCGCCGAGGAGGCAATCATCGCCCGCGACGTGCTGTTGGCCGAGCACGTCGGATCCCGGGTGCACATCTGCCACCTGTCCACCGCCGGCTCGGTGGACATCGTTCGGTGGGCAAAGGCCCGGGGGATCGCGGTCACTGCCGAGGTCACGCCCCATCACCTGCTGCTTACCGACGACCTGCTCGCCGATTACGATCCCGCCTACAAGGTGAACCCCCCGCTTCGCACCGCCGAGGACGTGGCGGCGGTCCGGTCCGGGCTGGCCGACGGCACGATCGACATCGTCGCCACCGACCACGCCCCGCACACCTTGGAGGACAAGGATTGTGAGTTCTCGGCCGCCGCGTTCGGGATGACCGGCCTGGAGACCGCCGTCAGCGTCGTGGTGGAGGCAATGATCACTCCCGAGGAACACGGCTTCGGCTGGGCCGATATCGCCCGGGTGATGTCCAGCGAACCTGCGCGGATCGGCCGGGTGAGACGCCAGGGTCAGGGGCTGACCGCGGGCGCGGCCGCGCATCTGACCCTGGTCGATGCCCACGCCCATACCGTGGTCGACCCCCGAAGGCACGCGAGCGCCAGCAGCAACACCCCGTACGTGGGACGGACGTTGCCGGCAGCGGTGCACGCCACCTTCTACGCAGGCCGTCCCACCGTGCTGGAGGGCCAACTACAGGACGAGCGGAGTACGCCATGATTCGTGCCTTGGAAACTGTGCAGGGCAGCGCCTACGGCCCGGATGAGGCTCTGCTGGTACTGGAGGACGGGACGGCAGCCCGCGGCCGGGCCTACGGGGCCAAGGGACGCGCCGCGGGCGACATGGTCTTCACCACGTCGATGACCGGCTACCAAGAGGTCCTCACCGACCCCCGCCACGCCGGCCAGATCGTGATGATGACCGCGCCACATGTGGGCAACGTGGGAATGATCCCGGAGGACTCGCGCTCGGGACGCATCTGGGCAAGCGGACTCATCGTCCGCGACCCCGCCCGACGCGCCTCGCACTGGCGCGCCGAAACCGAACTCGACGCTGAACTGCGAGCCCAGGACGTCGTCGGCATCGCGGAGGTGGACACCAGGGCCCTGACCCGCCATCTGCGCGACCACGGCGTGCTGCGGGCCGGTATCTTCTCCGGCCCGCACCTGCCGTCCGTGCCGGGTCCCCAGGGAATCCAGCCCCTCCTTGCCCAGGTGCGTCAGTCCGCTGCGATCACCGGCACGGCACTAAGCGAGCAGGTCAGCACCGCTGCCGCTTACACTCTCGAGCCGGACGGCAACCCCGACCAGCAGGGCCCCACAGTGGCAGTGCTGGACCTCGGAATGGATACCCGCACCCTCCGGGCCCTGACGGGACGGGGCCTGCGGGCACACGTGCTGCCTGCGGCTGCCGGTGCCGACCAGGTGCTGGCCGGTGATCCCGACGGGGTCTTCTTCACCAACGGCCCAGGTGACCCCGCCGAGATGGACCGCGCCGTCGAGGTGGCACGCGCCGTGCTCGCCGCGAAGATCCCCTTCCTGGGACTGGGGCTGGGGCATCAGATCCTCGGCCGCGCGCTCGGCCTGGAGACGTACGCCCTGCACGCCGGCCATCGCGGCCGGAACCACCCGGTGCAGGAACTCGACACCGGCAAGGTCCTCATCACCACCCACAACCACGGGTTCGCGGTGCAGGCACCGACCGCAGAACCGATCGCCGAGCCGGCGATGAGCCCATACGAGGGGGGACGCTTCGGGCGCGTGCGGGTCTCCCACGTGTCGTTGACCGATCAGGTGGTTGAAGGCCTGGAGTGTGTGGACGTCCCGGCCCTGTCGGTGCAGTTCCACCCAGGCGCCGGCCACGAAGCAGGTCGCCCGTACGACCGGTTCGCGGCGATGATCAGCACTGATGCGGCGACCCGGGTCGCCAGTGAGGAAAACTGATGCCCCGTCGTTCTGACCTGTCCAGTGTGTTGGTGATCGGATCCGGTCCGATCGTGATCGGCCAGGCCGCCGAGTTCGACTATTCGGGCACCCAAGCGTGCCGGGTACTGCGCGATGAGGGTCTGCGGGTCATCCTGGTGAACTCCAACCCGGCCACCATCATGACCGACCCGGAGTTCGCAGACGCGACCTACATCGAGCCGATCACCCCCGACGTGGTGGCCTCCATCATCGCCAAGGAGCGGCCCGATGCGATTCTGCCTACGTTGGGCGGGCAAACCGCGTTGAACACCGCGATTGCGTTGGATGAGTCCGGTGTACTGGCCCAGTACGAGGTCGAGATGATCGGGGTGAACACCGCCTCCATCCATCTGGCGGAGGACCGGGAGGCGTTCAAGGAAGTGGTCGAACGCTGCGGAGCGGAAAGCGCGCGCAGTTCGATCGTGCAATCCATGGAGGGGGCGCTGCAGGCGGCGGACGAGCTGGGCTACCCGATCGTGGTCCGCCCCTCCTTCACGATGGGGGGTTTGGGGTCAGGCATCGCCCACGACGAAACCGATCTACGCCGCATCGTCGGCTCCGGCCTGCATTACTCACCCACCGCCGAGGTGCTCCTGGAGGAGTCCATCCTCGGGTGGAAGGAGTACGAACTGGAACTGGTTCGCGACAGCGCGGACAACGTGGTGGCGGTGTGCTCGATCGAGAACATCGACCCGGTGGGGGTACACACGGGGGATTCCATCACCGTGGCTCCGGCGGTGACGTTGACCGACCAGGAGTTCCAGAAACTGCGCGATGTGGGCATCGCCATCATCCGTGAGGTCGGCGTGGACACCGGCGGCTGCAACATTCAATTCGCCCTGCACCCCCACACCGGCCGGGTCGTGGTGATCGAGATGAACCCGAGAGTCTCCCGCTCCTCGGCGCTGGCCTCCAAGGCCACCGGCTACCCGATCGCCAAGATCGCCGCGAAGTTGGCTATCGGCTACACGTTGGATGAGATCACCAACGACATCACCGGCACCACCCCGGCCGCCTTCGAGCCGACCATGGACTACGTGGCCGTGAAGGTGCCCCGGTTCAACTTCGAGAAGTTCCCGGCCGCTGAGCCGTTGCTGACCACCACGATGAAATCGGTGGGCGAAGCCATGGCCCTGGGCCGCAACTTCACCGAGGCGCTGCAAAAGGGATTGCGGTCCATCGACACTCCGGAGATCGCCTTCGACTACTCCGGGCCGGCGCCGGATGCGGACCGCACCGCCGAACTGCTCGAACAGATCGCCACACCCACACCGGAGCGACTGATCCAAGTCCAACAGGCCGTGCGCGGCGGGGCCCGCCTGGATCAGATCGTGGCAGCCACCGGGATCGACCCCTGGTTCGTAGACCAGTTGCTCCTGCTGCAGGAAGTGGCCGACGAGATCGCCGCTACCCCACGGTTGGATGCCGATGTGCTTCGCCGGGCCAAGAGGCACGGGTTCTCCGATCAGCAGATCGGTGATATCCGCGGTCTTAGTGAGGCCACGGTGCGCGAGTTGCGCCACGCCTTCGGACTACACCCGGTGTACAAGACCGTGGACACCTGCGCGGGGGAGTTCCCGGCGATCATGCCGTACTACTACTCCAGTTACGACACCCAGACCGAGGTGGCACCGCGGAAGCGCCCGGCCGTGCTCATCCTGGGGTCCGGACCCAACCGGATCGGCCAAGGCATCGAGTTCGACTACTCCTGCGTGCACGCCGCCCTGGCGCTGCAGGACCGTTACGAGACGGTGATGGTCAACTGCAACCCCGAGACGGTCTCCACCGACTACGACACCGCCGACCGGCTCTATTTCGAGCCACTCACCCTCGAAGACGTCCTGGAGGTATACCGAGCCGAGAGCGCAGCGGGCGAGGTCGCGGGCGTGATCGTACAACTGGGCGGGCAGACCCCGTTGTCGCTGGCAGCAGACCTGGAAGCGGCCGGTTTACCGATCTGGGGCACCTCGCCGTCGGCTATCGACGCGGCCGAGCATCGCGGCCAGTTCGGTCAAGTGCTGCTGGCGGCCGGACTGCCCGCACCGGCCTTCGGAACCGCCATCTCCCTGGAACAGGCACGGCAGGTGGCCGACCAGATCGGCTACCCGGTGCTGGTGCGCCCCTCCTACGTACTCGGTGGCCGGGGGATGGAGATCGTCTACGACGAGGAGCAACTGACCGACTACCTCCGCCGCGCCACCGGGGTGTCGGGAAGCGCCGCCGAGCACGCCACGCTGCCGGCTCCGGTCCTGGTGGACAGATTCCTGGACCAAGCGATCGAAGTCGACGTCGATGCCATCTACGACGGGGAGGAACTCTTCCTCGGCGGGGTGATGGAACACATCGAGGAAGCAGGCATCCACTCCGGTGACTCCTCCTGCGTCATGCCCCCGATCACCTTGTCCGACTCCATGGTCGCCCGGATCCGCGAATCAACCGAGGCCATCGCCCGCGAGGTCGGGGTCCGGGGGCTATTGAACATCCAGTTCGCACTCGCCGCCGATGTGCTGTACGTCCTGGAAGCCAATCCCCGGGCGTCGCGAACCGCGCCGTTCGTGTCCAAGGCCACCGGGGTGGCGTTGGCGAAGGCGGCGGCGCTGGTGATGTCGGGAATGTCGATCGCGCAATTGCGCAGCGACGGCGTGCTCCCCGCGCAGGACGCCATCGCCACCAGCCCGAACGCTCCCATCGCGGTCAAGGAGGCGGTGCTGCCGTTCAAACGCTTCAGCACCCCCAAGGGCAACGTGGTCGATACCGTCCTCGGGCCGGAGATGCGCTCCACCGGCGAGGTGATGGGCGTTGATGTCGACTTCCCCTTGGCCTTCGCCAAGTCGCAGGCCGCCGCCTTCGGTGGGCTGCCGATGAGTGGCACCGTGTTCGTCTCGGTGGCCGACCGGGACAAACGGTCCCTGGTGCTGCCGGTGAGCCGGCTGGTGGAGCTGGGCTTCACCATTCTGGCCACTGCCGGGACCGCCAGCGTGCTCAACCGCAACGGCATCCCGTGCACCGTGGTGCGCAAGGCCTCCGACGGGCCCGGGCCGGATGGCCAGGGCACGATCGTTGACCTCATCCGCGCCGGCCAGGTGGACATGGTGATCAACACCCCGGGTTCCCGGCGCGCCCGCGCCGACGGGCACGATATCCGCACTGCGACCACGGTGGCGGACCGCGCGATCGTGACCACGATGCAGCAGTTCAGCGCTGCGGTGCAGGGAATCGAGGCGCAGCGGCGCGGCCCGTTCGCCGTGCGCGCCCTGCAGGAGTACGCCCGCCCCGGTGGGGGCTTGGCGGCGGTCGAGACCAGGCCGGTGCAGGACGCCGGACCCGCTGTGGACGAGGCGTGATGCCTGCGACACCCGGATCGACAACCCCGGCACCGGCTCCGGACGCTGCACCCGAACCCTTCGGAACCCGACTCGCCCAGGCGATGGACACCCGCGGGCCGGTGTGCGTGGGCATCGACCCGCATGCTGAACTAATACGCCGGTGGGGTTACCCGAACGACGCCGAAGGGCTCCGCGAGTTCAGCCTGCGGGCCCTGGAAGCACTCAGTCCGCACGTGGCCGCGGTGAAACCTCAGGCCGCGTTCTTCGAACGGTTCGGCAGCGCCGGCGTACAGGTCCTGGCCGAGGTGCTGGCACAGGCCCGAGCCGCCGGGGTGGTGTGCATCCTGGACGCCAAGCGAGGCGATATCGGATCGACGATGTCCGCCTACGCCCAGGCGTACCTGTGCGACGGTTCGGACCTGGCCGCCGATGCGGTGACCCTGGCGGCCTACGTGGGCTACGAAGCGTTACGGCCGGCCCTGGATGCCGCCGCCCGCAGCGGTCGGGGGGTCTTCGTGCTTGGCCTGACCTCCAACCCCGAGGGCGCCTCGGTGCAGCACGCGCGCACCGCGGGGGGCGCCACGGTGGCCGCTGAGATCGCCCGGCAGGCCGCCGCCGACAACGCTCTCGCAGTGGCCGGGGGAGCGCGGTGGGGACATGCGGGGCTGGTGGTGGGGGCTACCGTCGCAGACGCGATCGGCGTCACCGGTACCGAACTGTCCCAGTTCAAAGGTCCCCTCCTGGCGCCCGGCCTGGGGGCCCAGGGTGCCGACGCCGCCCAACTGGCCGACACCTTCGGCCCAGCGCTACCGGCCGTGCTCGCAAGCGCTTCCCGGAGCGTGCTGCGGGCCGGGCCGGACCCGCGGGCGCTGGCGGACGCGGCTCGAGCGCTGGCAGCGGATGTGGCCCGTGCGACCGGCCGCGCCTGAGGCAGCTGCCTGGACCAGCGCTGCAACCGGCACCTGCCGATTGATCTGCACCGAGGCCGTGGGCTAGGTTTCCTGTCATCCGTACCGTCGAATCGAGGTCGAGCACCGTGGCATTACCACCCTTGACACCCGAACAACGCAGGGAGGCGTTGGAGAAGGCGAAAGCCGCTCGCGCCACCCGCGCCGAGGTGAAGAATCGCCTCAAGTACTCCGGGGCCACCCTCTCCGAAGTCCTCGAGGAGGGCCGGTCGGACGAAGCGATCGGGAAACTGAAGGTGGTATCGCTGCTGGAGTCTTTGCCCGGTGTGGGGAAGGTCACCGCACGGCAGGTCATGGGAGATATCGGCATTGCCGAGTCCCGTCGCGTTCGGGGCCTGGGCCCGCACCAGCGAGCCAAACTGGTGGAGCGGTTTGGCTGAACAGGACCTCCCGCGCAGAGCCCACAGCCGTCTGACCGTACTCGCCGGACCAACCGCGGTGGGCAAGGGAACCGTCTCGGCCGACGTGCGCCGTCGTTATCCGCACGTCTGGCTGTCCACCTCGGTGACCACCCGCCCGCCCCGGCCCGGCGAACAGGACGGGGTGCACTACTGGTTCGTCAGTGAGAACGAGTTCGCCCAGATGGTGCGCCGGGAAGAGTTGCTGGAGTGGGCGGTGGTGCACGGCAGACACAGTTACGGCACACCGCTTGCCCCGTTGCTGGCACGGTTGGAGGCAGGCGAGCCGGCGTTGTTGGAGATCGATCTCCAAGGTGCCCGCCAGGTACGCGAACGCATGCCCGAAGCACGGTTCGTCTTCCTTGCCCCGCCCAGTTGGGATGAACTGCTGCGGCGGCAGGCCGGCCGCGGCACGGAGGATGAAACCGAACGGCAACGGCGCCTCGAGACCGCGAAGGTAGAGATGGCGGCGGTGGATGAGTTCGATCACATCATCGTCAACGACGACGTGGCACGGGCCACTGATGAGTTGGTTTCCCTGATGTGTGAAGGCTAGAATGTTGCGTTGGACCCGTCGTCGACCGCGTGAGGATTGTGAACACCATGGCAGGAACCGTCGCCAACCCAGAGGGCATCACCGACCCCCCGATCGATGAACTGCTCGAGGCTGTCGACTCCAAGTATGCCCTGGTGATCTATTCCGCCAAGCGGGCCCGGCAGATCAACTCCTACTACGCCCAACTCAACGAGGGCCTGCTGGAGTACGTCGGCCCGTTGGTGGAGACCGAACTCCAAGAGAAACCGCTGTCGATCGCGATGCGGGAGATCAACGAGGGCCTGCTCCAGCTCGAGCAAACCGAGGGCTGACCCGCCCGTGCGCATCATCCTGGGGGTCTCCGGAGGGATCGCTGCGTACAAGGCCGCTCTCGCGCTGCGGCTCCTGACCGAAGCAGGTCATCAGGTCCGGGTGATTCCCACCGTGGCCGCCTTGGAGTTCGTGGGAAAAACCACGTGGGAGGCGTTATCCCACGAGCCGGTGACCACCTCCGTCTTCGAGGGGGCGGACACTGTCGATCACGTCCGGCTCGGCCGTGAAGCAGACTTGGTGATCATCATCCCCGCTACCGCCGACCTGCTCGCCCGGGCCGCCTCCGGCCGGGCCGACGACCTGCTGACCGCGACGTTGCTCACGGTGACATCGCCGGTGGTTTACGCACCGGCGATGCACACCGAGATGTGGCAGCACCCAGCCACGCAGGCGAACGTGGCGACCCTGCGGGAGCGCGGAGCGCACGTGTTGGACGTCGCCACCGGGCGCCTGACGGGGCAGGACACCGGCCCCGGTCGTATGGCCGAACCGGAGGACGTCGTCTCCGCCGCGCTGCAGATCGCCGCGGAGTACCGCGGCGATCGGGACGACGCGACGACCCGGGCGGATGACAGCCTGGCGGGCCGGCGGGTGGTGATCAGCGCCGGCGGTACCCGGGAGCCCCTCGACCCCGTGCGGTTCCTAGGCAATCGGTCCTCCGGTCGGCAGGGATTGGCGCTGGCGCGGGTCGCAGCCGACCGCGGCGCCCGAGTGCAGGTCGTGGCGGCGAACGTGGAGGACGCCTTGCTCGCCGAACTGCCCAGCGCCGTCGAGGTGGAGCAGGTGGAGACCACCGCCGAACTGCAACACGCGATGACCAGGCACGCGGCGGACGCGGATGTGCTCATCATGGCCGCTGCCGTCGCGGATTTCCGGCCTGCGAACTCCTCGGAGTCGAAGATCAAAACCCATGACCCGGCCGGTCATCGCCAGGAGGCGCCGGTGATCGAACTGGTGTCGAACCCGGACATCCTCGCCGGACTGGTGCGAGAACGACGGGATGGCCAGGTGGTGGTGGGTTTTGCTGCGGAGACCGGCCAGGACGCCGAGGAGGTGCTGTCCCACGGCCGGAACAAGGCAGCACGCAAGGGCGCCGATCTGCTCGCGGTCAACCACGTCGGCGCGGGCTTGGGATTCGGTGATGTGCCCAACGCGGTGGTGGTGTTGCGTCCCGACGGCACAGAGGTAGGGCGTGCAGCGGGGTCCAAGACCGATGTCGCCGTCGGTCTCCTTGATGCCGTGGAGGAGCGGCTCGCCGCGCGGCCCTGAGCCCGGGCTAACTGTCGGGGTGAGGCAGTAGGCTCGCGACTGTGAGTCACCGACTGTTTACCTCCGAGTCCGTCACCGAAGGCCACCCGGACAAGATCTGCGACCTGATCTCGGACAGCATCCTCGATGCGATGCTCGAGCAGGACCCCAACTCACGGGTCGCGGTGGAGTCGTTGGTCACCACCGGTCTGGTGCATGTGGCCGGGGAGGTCACCACACACTCCTATGTGGAGATCCCGCAACTGGTGCGGGACGTCATCACCGAGATCGGGTACACCTCTTCCGATATCGGGTTCGACGGGCGTTCGTGCGGGGTGTCGCTGTCGATAGACCAGCAGTCCCCGGAGATCGCCGCCGGCGTCAACCAATCGCTCGAGGTGCGCCAGGGCACCGCCGCCGACGATCTCGACCTCCAGGGCGCGGGGGACCAGGGGCTCATGTTCGGCTATGCCTGCTCCGACACCCCGGAGTTGATGCCATTGCCGATCCTGATGTCCCACCGCATCACCCAACGACTGACCCAGGTTCGCAAGGAAGGCATCGCCCCGGGCCTGCGCCCGGACGGCAAGACCCAGGTCACCATCCGCTATGAGGGTGATCGGCCGGTGGGAGTGGACACCGTGGTGCTGTCGACCCAACACGACGGCAGCATCGACCACGAACGCGAGCTGCCCGGTCTCGTGCAGGAGTACGTGTTGGATCCAGTCCTCGACGGGTTCGCCGCTGGATTGGACTTGGATATCTCCGGCGTCACCACCCTGGTCAACCCCTCCGGCGCCTTTGTGCTCGGCGGGCCGATGGGGGATGCCGGTCTGACCGGGCGCAAGATCATCGTCGATACCTATGGCGGAATGGCCCGGCACGGCGGTGGCGCCTTCTCCGGCAAGGACCCGTCCAAAGTGGACCGATCCGCCTCCTATGCGATGCGCTGGGTGGCCAAGAACGTCGTCGCCGCCGCGCTCGCTACCCGCTGTGAGGTCCAAGTGTCCTACGCCATCGGACGCGCGCACCCGGTCGCGGTGTACGTGGAGACGTTCGGCACCGAAACGGTGCCCGTAAGCCGCATCGAGCATGCCATCACCGACGTGTTCGATCTGCGCCCCCTGGCGATCATCGAGCAACTGGACCTGATGCGCCCGATATACGCCCGCACCAGCAACTACGGGCACTTCGGCCGGGAACTTGCCGAATTCACTTGGGAACAACCCAGCAAGGTAGCGGATCTACAAGCCGCGGTGAACTGAGCAACCTACTCGCCCAGCACGGGTTTGGCCCCCTGTGGGCGGTTCGTGGTGGGATCGGCACATGAGCACCGACCAACCCGCACTGCTGCAGGTGGATGGTGCCCGACCGCCCGAGGCACCCGACCACCGCCTGGTGGCCGAGGTGCTGGTGCAAACCCCGCTGGCGCACCTGGACCGCACCTTCGACTATGCCGTGCCGGAGGCTTTGGTGCCCAGCACCAGGCCCGGAGTTCGGGTCAAGGTGCGCTTCGCCGGCACTGAACGGGACGGGTTCGTGGTGGCGACCCGCGCTCCCAGAGCGGGTGAACGCCCCCTGATCCAACTCCGGCGGGTGGTCTCGGAAGTTCCCGCCCTCACCCACGAGATCCTCACCTTGTGCCGCTCGGTGGCGCGCTATTACGCCGGCACGCTGAGCGATGTACTCCGGCTCGCCGTTCCTCCCCGGCATGCGGCGGCGGAGCGAGCAGCCCTGCAACGCGCTGACCGCACCGAGGAGGAACGGTCCGAACGTGCCGAGGGCGAACGACCTGAAGGCACCGAGGGGCACCGGGCTGAACGCCCCGAGGAGCATGGGGCTGAACGCACCGGGAGGGCCGGACAGCATCAGACGCACGACGATGCCCGGCGCGAGGCGGGCGCACCCACCGGCCGGTACGACTGGACCCAGGAGCAGCCGCCGACCTGGCCGCCGATCGGTTCGCTGCCACGCGAGCAGGACTGGGCACCGTATCCGGGGGGTGCGGCGTTCCTGCGGCGTCTCGCATCCGGCGACCACCCTCGGGCGGTATGGACGGCGTTGCCATGGGCGCCTGCGCATGCGGAAGGTGAGGCACGCCCCCAAGACCCGCATTGGGCCGTTGCAATCACACAGGCCATCATCGCGACCTGTAATTCCGGCAGGTCGGTGCTGACTGTCGTGCCCGACGAGCGGGACGTGCAGACGCTGTCGGCGGCGCTTCGCCACGCCGGTGTGCTCCACGAGGTGCTCAGCGCGGACCAGGGCCGTTCGGCGCGGTACCGCAGATTCATCCTCGCTCTGACCGGGCAGGTGCAGGTGGTGATCGGCACCCGATCGGCGGCGTTCGCTCCAGTACCGCGCCTGGGTCTGGTGATCTGCTGGGACGAGGGGGACGATTCGCTGGCCGAGTTGCGCAAGCCCTACCCCCACGCCCGCACCGTGCTGATCCAGCGCGCCGACCTGAGCGGGGCCGGCGCCCTTATCGGGGGATTCGCGCGCAGTCCCCAAGCCCAGGTGTTGGTCCGGGACGGGTGGGCCAAATCCCTGCACGCGGACCGCGCTATGGTGCGCCGGGCCGCGCCGCGTGTGCAGGCTCCCGGGGAAGCGGATCTGGAGGCCGAGGGACCTGCCGGCCGAGCCCGTATCCCGAGTCTCGCTTGGCGGGTGCTACGCCATGCCCTCCACTCCGGTCCGGCGTTGGTGCATGTGCCACGTGCGGGATACCTCCCGGCCACCTCCTGCGGCCGCTGTCGCACTCCGGCGCGATGTGCGAACTGTCACGGACCGCTGCGGCTCGCGCATCCGGATGCTGTGCCGGCCTGCGGCTGGTGCGGGCGCCTCGCGACGAACTGGACGTGCCAGGAGTGTGGTCACAACCGCCTGCGAGCAACCCGGGTCGGCAGCAGCCGCACCGCCGAGGAACTCGGCCGGGCCTTCCCTGGCGTGCCCGTGCTCGTCTCCGGCCGGGATGGGGGAGTGGTGGGCGCCGTCGACGCCCGTCCACGGCTGGTGGTGAGCACGCCCGGCGCCGAGCCGAGCGCCGAGGGCGGTTACCATGCGGCGGCGCTCCTGGATGCGGCCGTGACCACCGAACGTCCCGAACTTGACGCAGCGGTCGAGGCACTGCGGCGGTGGATGCGCGCGGCAGCGCTGGTGCGTCCTGCGCCGACGGGCCAGGTGGTTCTGCTGGGCCAGGGTGCACCGGTGCCGACCCAAGCAATGGTGCGGTGGGACCCGATCGGATTGGCCGAACGCGAACTTGATGAGCGTGCTGAACTGAGTTTTCCGCCGCATGTGCACATGGCCGCAGTCGAAGGCGGGGCCGAAGCGGTGCGCAGTTTCCTTCGTATCCTCAACGTCCCACCGCAGGTCGAGGTGCTCGGGCCGGTGGACGTGCCCGCCGCAAGCGTGCCCGTTTTCGATGACGATCAGGCTGGGGCCACACGAACCGCGGGCGAACGAAGCGTGTCCGGACAAACGCCCCTGGCTGCTGAGGTACCGATCCACTCCGAGCCGACTGTGCGAGCGCTGATCAGGGCGCCGCGACAATTGGCCACCGAAGTCAACACCGCCCTCACCCATGCACAGGCTCTTCGCAGCGCCCGGAAAGAACCCGGGGCGGTGCGTGTCCAGGTCGATCCGGCGCGACTGTGGTGAGTGGGTCGAACGATGGACACGAGGCTGTCGGGTGACGCCGGCCCAAGGGGTGCTGGTGGCCCGAGCGGTGCTGATCGCCCGAGCGACGCTGATCTACCGAGCCATCCTGATCGCCCGAGCGGTGTTGGTGGCCCCGAGCGGTGCTGACGGGCAATCCAACCCCTAGACTCAAGCCTGGCCTGAAGAAGGAAGGTGACCATGCGCGTGCTGTTCAGCGGGACACCCGCGGTCGCGCTACCGTCTCTGCGTGCGCTGTTGGACAGCGACCATGACGTGGTCGGAGTACTTACCCGGCCCCCTGCGCCCGTTGGCCGCAAGCGGGTCCTGACGCCGAGTCCGGTACACCAACTGGCGCTGGACCATGGCCTGCCGGTGATCACCACCAACCGCCCCCACGAGCAGGAGGTCCTCGAACAGATCGCTGATACCGGCGCACAGGTCAGTGCGGTGGTGGCCTACGGCGCTCTACTTCGCGAACCGGCCTTGTCCGTCCTGCCTTACGGGTGGGTCAACCTCCACTTCTCCCTACTGCCGGCCTGGCGCGGTGCTGCACCGGTCCAGCACGCGATCTGGGCAGGAGACACCACCACCGGAGTGAGCACATTCCAGATCGAGGCCGGGTTGGACACCGGCCCGGTTCTATCCACACGCCCGCACCCGATCGGCCCCGAGGACACTGCCGGAGACCTGCTGGAAACCCTCGCCCACCTGGGCGCGCCGGTACTCATCGAGACCCTGGACCAGATCGAGGCCGGCACTGCCCAACCCATACCGCAACCGAGTACCGGTGTTTCCCACGCTCCGCGCCTCACCAGTGCCAATGCCCGGATCGACTGGAACTCCAGCGCAGCAAGAGTCGACCGCCACATCCGGGCCACCACCCCGGCGCCGGGAGCCTGGACGATGCACGCCGGCCGCCGGCTGAAACTGGGGCCGGTGCGACCCCAACCGGATGAGATCCCGCTCTCTCCCGGCCGGCTGCAGCACAGCAACGATTCGGTACTGGTGGGTACCTCGACCCACCCGGTTCGACTCACGCAGGTGGCGCCCGCCGGAAAGGGATGGATGGACGCCGCGGACTGGGCGCGCGGTGCGCGGCTGGATCCTGAGACGACACTGGGTGCAACCGATGGATAAGGCGCGAGGCAAGCGCCGGTCCCGCACGCAGAAACCACCGGACCCACGCCGCGGACGCGGGACCCGACCACACCGTCGAAACACCAAACCCCATGGCCCGCGCGCCGTGGCCGCGTCCCGGTTGTTGGCGTTCGACGTGCTCACGCAGGTGGAAGAAGCCGATGCCTACGCCAACCTGGCGCTGCCCAAACTGCTTCGGGAACGCCGAATCAGCGGCAGGGACGCGGCCTTCGCCACGGAACTGACCTACGGCACCCTACGTCTGCGGGGCCGGTACGACGCGATCGTGAACCTGGTGTCGGACCGGCCAGTGAAGGACCTGGACCCCCCGGTCAAACGCGTACTGCGCTTGGGCGCCCACCAACTGTTGGGCATGCGGGTGGCCCGCCACGCCGCCGTATCGGAATCCGTGGCCCTGGGGCGGGAAGCAGCCGGCAACGGGCCGGCCAACTTCGTGAACGCGATCCTACGCCGGATCAGCGAGCAGCCCGCGGAACGCTGGATCGACCAACTCGGTCCGGTCACCACCTCCGAGGGGTTGGACGTGCAGGCAGCAGCCGCGGTGCATTCCCACCCCGAATGGATGGTCCGGGCCATCCGAAGTGCCCTCGGTACCGGCGCTTCGGCAGAACTCGTCGAGTCCGCCCTGGCCGCCAACAACGTTCCTCCGGCAGTGTCGCTGTGCCTTCGCCCGGGTCTGGTCAACGCAGATGACGTGCCGCCGCGGTCCGGGGAACCCGGCCGCTGGGCGCCGACCTCCTGGACCTTGACTGCAGGTGGCGACCCGGGCGAGCTGGATGTGGTGCGCACCGGAGCAGCGGGCGTGCAGGATGAGGGCAGCCAACTCGTGACCCTGGCGCTGGCGGCAGCCGAAATCGAAGGCCCGGACAGTACCTGGTTGGACATGTGCGCCGGACCCGGCGGCAAAGCGGCCCTACTGGGCGCACTCCTGGCGGACCGAGACCCCGCCGGCCAACTCATCGCCAACGAGGTGGCGGCACACCGGGCCCGGCTGGTGGCAGACTCCACGCGAGCGGTGGGCAAGGTCCTCCCGGGGTTGCAAGTACGCAACGATGACGGCCGTGCCATCGGGGAAACAGAACCGGGACGCTACGACCGGGTCCTGGTAGATGCGCCGTGCACCGGGATGGGGGCCTTACGCCGCCGACCGGAGGCACGCTGGCGGCGCAGGCCCAGCGATCTGGCCACGCTGGGACCGCTGCAGCGAGAATTGCTCACCTCGGCGTTGCATTCCGTGCGCCACGGCGGGGTCGTGGGCTACGTGACCTGCTCCCCGCACCCGGCCGAGACCGACGTCGTCGTGCAGGACGCGCTGTCCGCATTCCCGGGGGCGCAACTGCTGGACGCCCCGGCGGTGCTGGCGCATGTGTCGCAGCAGGAGGTGGTCTCCGCCGAGGGGATGACGGCGCAACTCTGGCCGCACCAGCACGGCACCGACGCGATGTTCCTGGCGCTGATCCGACGCTGACCAAGTAGGCTCGGCGACCATGGAGATTCTCATCGCCCCCTCGGTGCTGAACGCGGACCTGTCCAGGCTTTCCGAGGAGGTAGCACGGATCTCCGCCGCGGACCTGGTCCACCTAGACGTGATGGACAACCACTTCGTTCCGAACCTGACCTTCGGACTGCCGGTCGTAAAAGCCCTGCTGCGGCACAGCCGCACCCCGGCCGATGTGCACCTGATGATCGAGGACCCCGACACCTGGGCACCCCAGTTCGCCGAGGCGGGGGCGGCCACCGTCACCTTCCACGCCGAAGCCGCGACCGCACCGATCCGGCTCGCCCGGACGCTGCGAGAAGCTGGCGCCCGGGCCGGGATCGCGCTGAATCCCACCACCGACGTCGAGCCGTACCTGGAGTTCCTCCCTGAGTTCGACCAGGTCTTGGTGATGACGGTCGAACCGGGTTTCGGCGGGCAGCCGTTCCTCGCCGGCGCGTTGCCGAAGGTTCGCCGGATCCGGGCGGCGAGCACCGCCGCGGGACTGGACACCTGGATCCAGGTCGACGGGGGAATCTCCCGGGACACCATCGCTCAGGCAGCCGAGGCGGGGGCGAACGTGTTCGTCGCCGGCTCAGCGGTGTACCGGGCGCAAGATCCCGACGCCGAGGTGCGAGCGTTGCGCGGATTGGCGGAGAAAGCATTCGTCCGCTGATCCGGCCACCCGGGGGATATGGCAGAATGTGAATTGATCGTGCTCCGGGGTCGGTGAAAGTCCGAGCCGGCGGTGAAAGTCCGCGACCCGAACCGTGCACCGCACGGGACGGTTGATCTGGTGAAACTCCAGAACCGACGGTGATAGTCCGGATGGGAGGAAGCACGCGGCGTCGCCCTACGGCGGCGCCGGCCAGGAGTTGCGCCGCGCAACCCAGGCTGGCCCCGGAGGCCGGTCTGGGAAGGAGAACCACACGTGCCGCGCAGCACCACCACGATGGTCACGCCCCGTCCGGGGCGGTCGCTGACTGTGCTCGCCCCGATCATCACCGGCGTCGTCGTGCTGCTCGGTTGGCAGGCACTGTCCTCGCTGCTCGGCTCACGCGCCCTCCCGGCCCCCGTCTCGCTGCTGCCGCGGCTGCTGACCGAACTGCGTGCGGGGGGTCTGCTCGGGTACGCCACGGTCACCTTTAGCGCAGCATTGTTGGGCTGCCTGATCGGTCTGGTCGTAGCGGTACCGCTGGGCTACATGATCGCCCGCTCCGCGACGATCTCAGCCGCCCTCGGACCTTACATCGCGGCCACCCAGGCGATCCCCGCCGTAGCGCTGGCGCCGCTGCTGGTGCTGTGGATCGGTTATGGACTGATCCCGATCGCGCTGCTGTGCGCCCTGCTGGTGTTCTTCCCCATTCTGATCAACACCGTCCTGGGACTGACCACACTGGATCCGGACGTTGTGGACGCGGCGCGGGTCGACGGCGCCGGTCGCGGGCGGCTGCTGTGGCACATCGAGGCCCCGTTGGCGCTGCCCTCGCTCCTTGCGGGGATCCGCAACGGTTTCGTGCTGTCCGTCACCGGCGCGGTGGTGGGGGAGTTCGTCATGGGCGGCGCTGGCCTGGGCATGCTGCTGACGGTCTACCGCGACCGGCAGGACACCACGGGACTATTCGCGATCCTCATCGCCCTGGCGGTCCTGGCGATGTTCTTCTTCTTCGCGATCCGCGCCCTGGAACGACAACTGCGCTGGTGAGGAGAAATATGCAATCCCGCACCCCCTTGTTCGCTGTGCCGCCTGCTAGGAGGGTCGCGGCAGTCGCGGCAGCCGCGACCACCCGGCCGCGACACCTCGTCCCGATCAGCCGGCTGCGCGTGCCGCGGCGTCGCGGCCGACGACGTCACCTGCTCGCCGTACTTTTCATCGCGCTCGTGGCCCTGGCCGGGTGCGGCGGCGAGATGGAGAGCGAATCTCCGGGCAGTGCCTCCGGCCCACCGGTTGAGGCAGTGATCGGACTGACCTACATCCCCGACGTGCAATTCGCCCCGTTCTACCTGGCGGAGGAGGCGGGATACTTCGCCGAGGCCGGCGTCGAGGTCGAGCTGCGGCACCACGGCGCCTCGGAATCCCTGTTCGGCGCCCTGGAAGCGGGACAGGAGGACCTGGTGGTGGCCGGCAACGATGAGATCCTGCAGGCGGTGGCTGCCGGCACCGAGGTCCGCAGCGTGGCCACGATGTACCAGGACTACCCGGTGCAGATCTTCGTCCCCGAACAGTCCCCGTACCAGGAGGTCGCGGACCTGGCCGGGCACAGCATCGGGGTACCCGGACCCTTCGGACAGAGTTGGTTCGGGCTCCTGGGATACCTCGACCAGGCCGGACTGGACACCGGCGACGTACACATCGAGCATGTGGGCTTCACCTTGTTCAACGCGCTGAGCGAAGGGCACGTCGACGCCGTCACCGGATTCGTCACGGGCGACACCGCCGCCTTCGCCACCGGGGAGTTCCCGGTCCGCACAATCGCCGACCCGGCCTCGTTGCCGCTGGTCAGCGTCGGGTTGGGCGCCTCGGACCCGTGGCTGGCCGATCACGGCGAGGCCGTACCGGCGGTGATCGAAGCCTTGGCACGCGCAGTGGACGACATCCGTGCCGACCCCACTGTGGCCGTGGAAGCCGCGGCGGTGCACATACCCGGCACCATGAGTCCGGAGGACGAAGCGGCGGCGCTGCTCACCGCCGAAGCGATGGTGGAGTTGTACGGCACCGGAGATTTCGGACAGCAGGATCCGGCCGCATGGGACGAGATGGCGCTGTTCATGGACCAGATGGGCCTGCTGGATCGCAGCGTCGCAGCCGATGAGGCGTATACCGACGAGTTCACCCCGGCACAGTAGGGTTCTCGATGTGAAGACCTTCGAGGAACTATTCGCCGAGTTACAGCACAAGGCGACCCAGCGCCCACCGAATTCGGCCACCGTGGCAGCGTTGGACGCCGGCGTGCATGAGATCGGTAAGAAGGTGGTCGAGGAAGCCGCTGAGGTGTGGATGGCGGCCGAGCACGAGGGGCCCGAACGCACGGCGGAAGAGGTCTCACAACTGCTTTACCATGTGCAGGTGCTGCTACTGGCCCGGGGCTTGACTCTCGATGATGTCTATCGCCATCTGTGACCCCGCCAGCACGTCACCACTGAACCGTTCATCCTGCACGTAGCCAGAAGGAGACTGCACGCGTGCTTCGAATCGCCATCCCGAACAAGGGATCACTCGCCGAACCGGCCAGCACCATGTTGCGAGAGGCGGGCTACCGGCAACGCCGCGACGGGCGTGAGCTGATCCTGCCCGACCCGGACAACCACGTGGAGTTCTACTTCCTACGGCCTCGGGACATCGCCGTCTACGTCGCCGCGGGCACCGTTCACGCCGGCATCACGGGGCGGGACCTGATGTTGGACTCCGGAGAGGATGCGGTGGAGCATCGTGCGCTGGGGTTCGCCCGGTCCACTTTCCGCTTCGCCGCGCCGAGAGACAGCATCCAGACCGTGGCTGATCTACAAGGCAAACGGGTGGCCACCTCCTACGCCACCGTGGTGCGCAAGCACCTGAAGAAACTGGGCATCGAGGCAGAAGTGGTCCGCCTGGACGGGGCGATCGAATCTACCGTTCGCCTCGGGGTGGCCGATGCGGTGGCCGATGTGGTCGAGACCGGCGCCACTCTGCGCGCAGCAGGCCTGGAGGTGTTCGGCGACCCGATCCTGCAGTCCGAGGCGGTGCTGATCCGCGCGCCGGGCCCGCAGGCCCCGGGTTTGGTGGTGTTGGACCGGCGGTTGCACGGGGTGCAGGTGGCCCAGCGGTATGTGCTGATGGACTATGACTGTCCGGTGAGCGTGCTGGAGCGCGCCGTGGCGATAACGCCGGGCTTCGAGTCCCCGACCGTTTCCCCGTTACACGACCGGGGGTGGGTGGCGGTACGGGCGATGGTGGAGCGGGAACACACCAACCAGATCATGGACCAGTTGTACGACGTCGGCGCGCGGGCGATCATCGTGACATCGATTCACGCGAGCCGGATCTGAGAGGCACATGAGTACCGACGACCCGTTCCGCACCTTCCGCCCCCGCGCGGTGCGGGTGGTCATCCCGCTGCTGCTGGCGGTTTGGATCGGTGGTTCCGCGTTCCTGATCGTGACCATGGTGCGGTACGAAGCCGACTACACCACGCACATCGCCGCGATCGCGATCCTGCTCGTACTCGCTGTCACGTTCTTGATGCGGGTCCTGCTGGTGCGGGCGGTGCCCGACCGGCAGGGACTGCGCGTCTACAACATCGTGTTGCGACACCACCTGCCTTGGGAACGCGTCGTCTCGGTGCGCTTCGGGGACCGTCCCTGGGTGCAGTTGGACATCTCGGACGGCACCGTGCTGTCGGTGATGGCCGTTCAACGCGCCGACGGCACCTACGCCCGCGAGGAGGCCTCCCGGTTAGCCGCGCTCGTTGCCGCCCACGAGGCCCGCGACGTGGACCCCGGCGACGGCCGCCGCTAGGAACGCCGACGGGTCCTGCTCCAGCCCTCGCCCCATCGTGGACAGGGGCACCGGGCTGTGCCGAAGCGCCTGAAGCAACCCGGAAACTCCGTGATGGTGCAGGTGGTGGCCCGCAGCGCGCAGGGCAGGGAGTTGCGCCTCGATCCGATCGGCCACCTCACGCAATACGGTCTGCTCGCCCAGAGCCGGCACAGGGACCTGCGCTGGTCGCAGCGCCACCCGCGTCAGCGCGGTCAGCGAGTGATGGGAGATGCCGTAGTGCCGGCCCCGGGGGTCTGCCCCCGACACCCGCAGGGCCGCCACCGGCGTCCCACGCAGGCTCACGGTCGCGTTCAACGCCTCACCCGCTCCGACCCCGGAGAACCCGAACCGGGTACCGGTGCCGGCGTTACCCGGCCCCTGCGCCACGACGGCGAAGTCTGCGCCGATGACCTGGGCGGCAGTGAGTAGTCCGGAGTGCAAACTCACCGCTTCATAATCGCCACCGAAGGCTTGCCCCACCGTGATGGTGGCGGCCAGCCAGCCTGCGTCGGCCAATCCCGCCACCGTACGGGAGAACCACGCCGGCAGCGCCGCGTCGTCGGTCATCAGGTAGGCCACCTTGGGTGCGGAGCGCCCGTGTCGTTCCGCTCTCCAGCGTGCTGCGGCGAGAATCGCCGGTACCGCCGAATGCAGGTCCGCTACCACTACTGGCATTCCGTGCAGGTCCTCGGCGTCGGACAATGCCGGGTGGTGTGGTGACTCTTCCTCATCGGCGGTCAGCACCATGGCTTGCAGCGGGGTGTAGCGCGCCTTGACGATGTGGCCCGGCTCCCGTGGCGGGTCGGGGGGCAGCCGGTCGGGGATCGCCACCACGAAGGCATAGCCCCCGGTGCCAAGACCCCTGGCCAGGGCAGTGGTGTTCAGCAACACCCGATCGCCGATTCGCGGTGTGCCGACGAGGTCGGGATAGGCGAGGGCCCGTATCTGTTCGGTTCCCACCAGCACGAGTAGTTCCTGGGCGCCGTGCCAGGATCTGCCCAGCGAAGCCACTTCTCCCGAACGCCACGTGATCACGTGGGGCAACCTACAGGCTCCGGCCCCCCGGTGGGCACTAACGTGGGGGTATGAGTGCTCGCCTGGACGCCGCGGAACGACTATTGGCGTTGGTGATCGCCCTTTCCCACACGCCGCACCGGATGACCAAGGCGCAGATTCGGGCGAACGTGGCCGGGTACGCCGACGCATCATCGGACGCCGCGTTCGAGCGGATGTTCGAGCGTGACAAGGACGCGTTACGTGCGCTGGGCGTGCCGCTGACCACAGTCACGGACTCCACCCATGAGGATGACGTCGGATACCGGATCGACACCAGCGAGTACGCGCTGCCGGCCGTGGACTTCACTCCGGCGGAGATCGGGGTGTTGTCCCTGGCGGCAGAGGTGTGGCAGGACTCCAGTCTGGCCGCCCAGGCCCGCCGAGGACTGACGAAACTGCGCGCCACCACACCCCACGCCCAGGACCTGGAACCAGCGACTGCGCTGCGGGTGCGCGGCCCGGGGGATGTGTTCGAGACGCTGCTCGAGGCGATCATGGCGCGCCAGCCGGTGCGGTTCGACTATCGTGCGGCCAGCACCGGCTCCACCGCGCGGCGCACGGTGGAACCCTGGCGGTTGTATGCCAAGGACCGTGGTTGGTACCTGGTGGGGTTCGACCGGGACCGGCAGGCCGAGCGTCACTTCCGGCTGTCGCGGATCATCGGTCGAGCACGACGGACAGGTGAAGCGGGGGAGGTGGCCTTACCGGAAGGAATGCCACCCACCACTGCTGCGGCGCACCGAACCCGGGTGCGACTTGCCGTGCTCCCGGGACGCGCCGCCGCCCTGCGAGCCCGAGCGGTGGGAGAGCCGGCTCATGACACCGCCGCAAACGGCGGCCCGCGCCGAGACATCGTCGAACTCGACACCGCCGACCCGGACCTGCTGGCCGAGGAGATCGCCGGCTACGGCGCCGCCGTGGTGGTGCTACACCCGCCGGAGGTTCGCGACAATGTGCTGCGCCGGTTACATGCGGTGGCCGAGTTGGCCGCCATCGGCGTCAGGGGGGAGGGGTGAGGATGGCCGAAACGTCCGTGGACCGGTTGGTACGGCTGCTCGCGCTGGTGGCCTACCTGGATGACCATCCGGGGGTGAGCGTTACCCAGGTTGCCGAGCATTTCGGGGTGAGCGAAGCCCAGGTCCTCACCGACGTCGATACGTTGTGGGTCTCCGGAACCCCCGGTTACCAACACACCGACCTGATCGACTTCTCCGCCGACGATCGGGAACGCAACATCCTCACCCTGGTTGAACCGCAGGGCATGGATACCCCCTTACGTCTGGGCGCCGGGGAGGCCGTGGCGCTGCTGGTGGCGCTGCGCTCCCTGGCGGACACCCCGGGCATTGGCGAACAGGCAGTCGTGGTCTCCGCCCTGGAGAAACTGACGGCCGCAGCCGGTGGTGCGGCCGAAGCGGCCGGCGCCGTGGAGGTCCATACCGACCCCTCCTCGATGACCGGGCACCTGGAACTCATCGGAGATGCGATCGAACAACGCCGCCAACTGCGGCTTCGATATGTCTCGGCGGCCGACGAAACCTCCGAACGCACCGCCGACCCGATCCGCCTGCTCACCGATTCCCACCGCTACTTCCTCCACGCGTGGTGCTACCGCGCCCAGGGCGTGCGCCAGTTCCGGGTCGATCGGATCCTGGATCTGGAGGTGCTCAGCACCCCCGCACAGGATCACCCGGATATCACCTTCACCGACAGCCCGAACCCCGAGTTGTCCCAGGCGAGGTGGCGGGTCCGACTCGAGCTGGCCTCACGCGCCAGGTGGGTGGCCGAACACGTGCCGGTCGCCGAATTGGAGGAACTGGGCGAGGGCGATTTCGCGGTGCATGTGGACGTCCTCGACCTATCCTGGCTCCGCAACCTCGTGCTCGCCCTGGGCCCTGATGTGCTCGGTGTGGAGCCCGAGGACATCCGGCGCGACCTCGCCCGATATGCCCGGGATGCGGTAGCGGCCTACGACGAACTCTCCTGACCGCCAAAACACGCCGCACCGGCATCCTCTACCGGCGCACGACCGTTCGGTCCCGGGGCCGTGGGAGTCCCCGCCCGGCTCGACCCCCTAGACTGCCTGCATGTGGTTCGCGATCTGGGCAGTGCTGATCGTGGGCGCGTTGGCGTTCTTCGCATACCTGGGTTGGCGGCTCTGGCGCCGATCGATCCGCCCGCTGCTGGAGGAACTCGGCCGGGCGGCCGAAGTCACTGGTGACCTGGCTGCGAAGGTCGCCGAACTCCAGCAGGCCCACGCGGATCCGGTGTTCAGCCCGGACATCATGGCGTCCGACGCCGAGCGCGAGGTGTTCTCGCAGCGCCGGCACGACATCCGGTCGGCACGCGCCGAACGCAAGCAGGCCCGCCGTGATCGCGCCTTTGCACGTTGGCGCCAACTTGGTCAACCGTTTTGACCATGTGGCGAAGAATTCACCCGGCGTTCGCGAAGGCGCGACGACAGACGGTTAGCCTGACGGTAGACTGAAACTAAACCCGCCTCGTCGTGGAGGGAAAAACATGCTCCGCAATCCGGCCTTCTGGGTCGTCCTCTTCCTAGTGATCGTGCTGCTCTTCGGCGCCAACAAGTTGCCCGGCCTCGCCGGTAGCGTCGGTAAGTCGCTGAAGATCTTCAAGAAGGAAGTCAGCGAACTTCAGGAAGATGGTGACGGCAATAGTTCCTCCGCCAATGCCACTATCTCCTACGACCAGCCCACGGTCACGCCGACACCCCCGCCGCAGAACACCGAGCAGCCCACCCAGCATTCGGCTGAACCCCCGAAGTAGGGGTGGCGCAGCGCACCACCCGGCGTACCAACCCAGAGGGACGGATGTCCCTGGCGGCCCACCTGAAGGAGTTGCGACGCCGGTTCATCCTTGGCGCACTGGGCGTCCTCGCCGGCGCGGTCGCGGGGTGGTTCCTGTCCGACCCGGTGTTGGAGGTCATGCAGGAGCCGATCCAGCGGCTCCAGGCCGAGGGGCTTGACGCGCGGCTGAACTTCCAGGACGTCACGTCCACCCTGGACGTCAAGGTGCGGGTCGCCCTCACCGTCGGTCTGGTCGTCTCCAGCCCGTGGTGGATGTACCAAATCTGGGCGTTCATCAACCCCGGCCTGACGACGAAGGAGAAGCGTTACTCCCTGGCGTTCGTGGGCGCCGGTGTGCCGTTGTTCTCCGGTGGCGTGGCGATGGCGTGGATCGCCCTACCGAACACCGTACGTCTACTGACCCAGTTCACTCCCGATGGCAATACGGCATCGAACTTCATCAATGCGTCGGTGTACCTGAAGTTCGTCATGCAGTTCGTGCTGATCTTCGGATTCGCCTTCCTGTTGCCGTTGATCATGGTGGCGCTGACGTTCCTTGGCGTGGTCCGCGGTATCACGTGGCTGAAGGGCTGGCGATGGGCGGTCATCCTGATCTTCGTCATCGCGGCACTGGCCACACCCACCGCCGATCCGGTCACCTTCGTCCTGATGGCCATCCCGGTGATCATTCTGTACTTCCTGGCAGTGGGAATCTGCGTGCTGCGTGACCGCCGTCGCGACAAGAGGCAAGCACTCCAGAACGAGGCGGGTCAGCCGGAGGCCAGTGCGGCGGCGAACGCCTCGCCGGCGGACGTGAGCACGTCAGTCGCCTCGCAGACCGGCTCGCCGGGGGAGCGGCCCGACGCCGAGCGTCGAAACCCGCCCGCCTCACCGCCGGCATGAGACCGGCCGGCGAGGCGTGAGCGGGCGCCCTTCGGGGCGGCGGCGGGACGTGCGCCACCATGACAGTGGCGTTCCCGCCGCGGCCTGCACTCTGGATAGCCATCGGGCCGACTGGCGCACGCAAGCCCTCCCACCCGGCTGGCGGGCGCAAGCCCTCTCACCCGACTGGCGGGCGCAAGGTCTCTCGACCTGCGGGAGCGCGCACAGTGCGCGTTACGAATCAGCGGCGCGGCCACGGGAGGCGGACGGATGACCGCGGTGGGGGTCGTGGTCAACCCCTCCGCGGGCCACGGTCGGGCACGGTACCGGGGAGAGGAAGTGTTCGCCGCGTTGCGGCACCACGGGATGCGGCCCCTCGACCTGACCGGTCAGGACGCGGATCACGCACTTGCGCGCGCCCGCGCCGCTTTGGACCGGATTCAGGCCCTGGTGGTGGTTGGCGGGGACGGGATGGCGCATCTAGGGGTGAACGCGATCGCCGGGACGGGGGTCCACCTGGGTGTGATTCCTGCCGGATCGGGCAACGACCTGGCCCGGGAACTGGGGATCCCCGTTGGCGACGTGCGCGCCGCCGTGCGCACGATCCTGACCGCGTTGGAGCACGGGCCGCGACACATCGACGCTATCGCCAGTCATTCACCCGCAGAGCCGAGCCGCGTGCCCCGGTGGACCGCGTGCGTCCTCTCCGCCGGACTGGATGCCGCTGTCAACGCCCGCGCGAACACCTATCGCTGGCCTCGGGGAGCAGCACGTTACCTGCGTGGTGTGGTGGCGGAACTGGCCACGTTTCGTCCCTATTCCTATCGGATCACGGTCGATGGGCAGGCGCAGGAGCAGACGGCGACGTTGGTGGCACTGGCCAACGCCCCCACATTCGGTGGCGGCCTGCGGATCGCGCCCGACGCGCTGGTCGACGATGGGTTCATGGACGTCGTAATCGCCGACGGCCTGAGCCGTCGTGAGATCGTGCGGGTCTTTCCGCGCCTGTACCGGGGCACCCATGTCGGCCACCCGGCGGTGCGGATCGTCCGGGCCCGTGAGGTTACGATCGAACCGGGCGACGGTGCCCCTCCACCACGCGCCTTCGGCGACGGTGAGGACCTTGCGGCCCTGCCGTTACAGGCCAGGGTGATGCCCGCGGCCGTGCCACTCCTAGCGCCCGCACCCCGCACGCGGCCGGCCCACCGGCGCTGACTAACGAAGCCCGGTTCCGAAGCGTGGGCTGCGATGGTCGTCACCGGAGCCGGCCAAGTTGGTGATCAAGTGCTGATCGCCGTTCGTGGGGAGGCACGTGCGCGGATGCGAGTGCCTCGTGGCCGACGGCGGGTCGCCGCAAGGCGCTCCTGCTGGCCCGACCCCGGGCCACGCAAGACGCTCCTGCTGGCCCGTCGGACTGCACATAGGGTGGGGATATGCCAAGCCCGGCCGAACGCTACGCCGCCGCCCGCAAGCGCGCAAAGATCGAACGCAGCCCGTTCGGCGCCTTCGCCGCGAGACTGGACTTCGAACTCGACGACTTTCAGAAGGAAGCATGTCTGGCCGTCCAGGACGGGCGGGGAGTGCTCGTGGCGGCACCGACCGGTGCGGGCAAGACCGTGGTGGGGGAGTTCGCCGTCGAACTGGCGCTGAGCACCGGCCGCAAGGCCTTCTACACCACCCCGATCAAGGCCTTGTCCAACCAGAAGTACGTGGATCTGGCGCGCGTGTACGGCACGGACAAGGTCGGGCTGCTCACCGGAGACACCTCGATCAACTCCGAGGCGCCAGTAGTGGTCATGACCACCGAGGTGCTGCGCAACATGTTGTACGCCTCCTCACCCGCCCTTAAGGGCCTGGGCTTCGTGGTGATGGATGAGGTGCATTACCTCGCCGACCGATTCCGCGGCCCGGTGTGGGAGGAAGTGATCTTGCACCTGGCGGCGGATGTGCAGGTGGTCTCCCTGTCCGCGACGGTCTCCAACGCCGAGGAGTTCGGGGATTGGCTCTCCACCGTCCGAGGAGACACCGCGGTGATCGTGGCCGAGCGCCGCCCCGTACCGCTGTGGCAGCACGTCATGGTCGGTTCCCGCCTGTATGACTTGTACGCCCACGACGTGGATCCGACGGACCCGGGGACGGACCCGCCGATCAGCCCGGACCTGATCGAAGCGATCCGGACCGCAGAGCGTCCACGGGGGGAGCGTTCCCGTCGCGGCGGCCGGAACTACCGGCGCCCCCGCGGCCCGATGGTGCGCCCGGCACCGCGTCCAATAGTGGTGGAACGGCTCGACCGTTCCGGGTTGCTGCCGGCGATCGTGTTCATCTTCTCGCGGGCCGGCTGTGAAGCTGCGGTGTCTCAACTGCAGGCCAGCGGTCTGAGCCTGACCACGCCCGCCGAACAGCGCAAGATCGACGCGATCATCGAGGAAAAGTGCGCTGACCTCCCGCCGGAAGACCTTCCCGTGCTGAACTTCTGGTCCTGGTCCGAGGCCCTGCGCCACGGCGTGGCTGCACACCATGCGGGGATGCTCCCGGTGTTCAAGGAAACGGTGGAAGCGCTGTTCACAGCCGGGCTTGTGAAGGTGGTCTTCGCCACCGAGACGCTATCGCTCGGCATCAACATGCCGGCCCGTAGCGTGGTGCTGGAGAAACTCACCAAGTGGGACGGGCAGACCCACGCCGAGATCACCCCGGGGGAGTACACCCAACTCACCGGCAGGGCGGGGCGCCGTGGTATCGATACCGAGGGGCATGCGGTGGTGCTGTACACCTCCGGAACGGACCCGGTGGCGCTGGCCGGCCTCGCCTCCCGGCGGACCTACCCGCTGCGATCGAGTTTCCGACCCACCTACAACATGGCGGTCAATCTCATCGCCCGCACCGGGCACACCAAGGCCCGCGAAATCCTGGAAACCTCCTTCGCCCAGTTCCAGGCTGACCGCGGTGTGGTGGGGCTAGCCCGCCGAGCACGCCAACTCGATGAAGCGATGTCCGGATACGCCGAATCGATGTCCTGCCACCTGGGCGACTTCGGCGAGTACATGCAGTTGCGCGCCAACATCTCCGAGCGTGAACGCGAACTTTCCAGGGCCCGTTCAAGGGCACAACGCGACGCGGTGAACGACCTGGCCGCGCAACTGCGGCCCGGGGACGTGATCCGGTTACCGTCCGGACGGCGCTCCGGGCACGCCGTCGTCCTGGAACGGCCCAACGCTCCCGGATTGGATGGGCCCGTGGTCTCGGTGGTTACCGCCGATGCGCGGTTACGCAAACTCTCCAGCCAGGACCTGCCCTACGGAACCCGCACCCTGACCCGGGTACGCATCCCCAAGGGATTCAACCCCCGCAAACCCGCCGCCCGCCGCGACATCAGTGCCGCGATGCGCTCGGCACTGGGGGCACTGGCTCATGATGAACGGGCCAGCAAACGACACAAGATCCCCTCCACCGCGGCCACGGACTCCGATCTGACGGAACTCAAACGTCAGCTGCGGGCCCACCCCTGCCACGGGTGCCCGGATCGGGAGGAGCACGCCCGCTGGTACGAACGCTGGCGCAAACTTCGCCGAGAGTACGACGGCGTGATGCGGCGGATCGAGGGGCGCACCTCCTCGATCGCCCGCGATTTCGACCGAGTATGCGACGTGTTGCGGTCCCTGGACTACCTCCGGGTGGAGGACGGCCAGTGGAGTTTGACCAAGCAAGGATCGTGGCTGCGCCGGTTGTACTCGGAGAAGGATCTGGTCCTCGCCGAGTGCCTGCGCTCCGGGGTTTGGGACAACCTGGATGAGGCGCAATTGGCTGCCGTGGTCTCCGCGGTGCTCTACGAGTCCCGTTCCGATGAGCCCGCGGTGCCCGCCATCCCCGGCCCCCCGGACGGACGCCTGGCACAGGCCGCACGGCACACCGCGCGCATCGCACGGGAAATCGCCGCAGCCGAAGCCGACCGGGGCCTGACGCCGACGGACCCGGTGGACCTCGGGCTGGTGCGTGCGATGCACCGGTGGGCATCCGGACGGGCGCTGGAGGACGTCCTGGAGAGCGATGAACTCGCTGCGGGCGACTTCGTCCGTTGGGCCAAGCAAGTACTGGACGTACTGGACCAACTCACCCATGCGGCCCCCAAGGAGCAGGTGCGCACGGTGGCACGCGCCGCCATCCGGGCGGTGCGCCGTGGAATCGTGGCCCACGGCGCGTGGTGAGTGTCCGCCCGGGTGCGCCCGCGTTGCGGCCCGGGTGCGCCCGCGTTGCGGACTGCGGAGATGCCGTACTCCAGCGAATCGTGGCCTGCTCCACGCCGTGACAAGCTGACCGGCCGTGACAAGCTGACCGCGCGGCGCGCGGGCGACGGCTCATAGCGCCGGCGAGGGTGGGCCGGGATGCACTCTGAGTAGGGTATTCACCGCGGTCCTCGCGAGCGGCCTGGAGATCTCTGCGGGCGGCGGTCAAGGAACGACACGCCGCTTGAATGAAGATTTCTTACCCCTGCTGACCTGCACGAAAACCGTTGACCTGCGTAGATGGTTGGTTGGCGGAACAGGGTGCGGGCGGTATGTTCGGTGACCGTACTGCTGCTGAGGATGACTCAGGCAGTTACCGACCAGGCCCGTACGTTCCATAGAAAACGTGAGCCCGCGGGTTCCGGACCGAAGGACGTGCGGGCCGGTCGGTGCCCCTGCGGTTGGTACCGCTGATTATCGGCGCCGAACGCCTACGTTGCTCAGTCGGTGCTGAACGGACCGAACACCGGCTTCCAGGCCCGGATACGGCGGTGGGTGATCAACTTGGCGCGTTGAAACGGGTCGTCGTCGAGCATCCGCGACGCCGCGGTGTCGTCCTCGGCATGTAGTAGCAACAGCGCCCCGGGGGTGGCGTTGTCCAACCACGGTCCCGAAGCGAGGAGCACATCTCGGTCCCGAAGATCCTTGAGGAATTCCCTGTGGCGAGGGCGGAGTTCATCCAGGGCCGAGGTGCGCTGCACATCGTAGGTGTACTCCACCGCGAATATCGTCATGGGACGACCCTAGTCACCAGCCGCGTTCACGCCACTGGTCCAGATGCGGCCGTTCGGCACCCAGTGTCGTGTTGTCCCCATGGCCGGGGTAGATCACCGTGTCATCGCCGAATACGTCGAAGATGCGCTTCTCCACGTCATCGATGAGGGAGGCGAACTCCTCGGCGCTATTGGTCTTACCCACCCCTCCGGGGAAGAGGCTGTCGCCGCTGAAGATGTGCACCACACCGGAGTGGGCGTCCTGCCACGCCAGCGCCACCGAGCCCGGGGTGTGGCCGCGCAGACCGATCACGTCGATGCGGTGAGCACCCACGTTGATCACGTCCCCGTGTTCCAGGTGATGATCGACGGCGACGGGCAGCGCCGGTGCGTCTGCGGCTCCGGCGAAGGTGGGTGCGCGGGTGTGTTCGGCCAGCGCGAGTAAGGCCCGGTGATGGTCCCAGTGCTGGTGCGTGGTGCAGATCCCCACCAAGTCGCCAGCGGGCTCCGGTTCGGCGATGAACCCCTGAAGGCGGTCCGCGTCGTCGGCTGCATCGATCAGTAACCGGGATCCCGAAACTCCATCGGTGAAGAGGTAGGCGTTGTTGTCCTCAGCGGAGACCGACGCCTTGCGGATTTCGACCTCGGCAAGCCGCCACACGAGGCTGGGCCCGCCCGGCTCCACGTGGCCCGGTACAAAAGCAGGGATACGACTCATGGGCAGCATTGTGCCCTGCCAACCACGACGGGGCAGGCCGCGGCGAGCCGGGACTGGTGAACGAACCGGGCAGGCTGCGCAGAGACCATCGGTGCCGTGTACGGGTACGGGTGCCAGTTTGGGCGCCGTGCGGGACGTGACCTTTGCCTCCCCTGTGGGCGAGCCAGATCTGGTGATGCGCCGCCCTGGCTTCTCCTGGCGATAAAAACAGCCAATCTTTCACACGATCAGTGGTGCTCAGGCAGTGATTCTTGCCACACGGTAGAGATCCAAGCCAGACACTCCGTGCTGGCGGGCACCGGCCAACGGTGCTCGCCGGCGCCAGACGAAGGGATCAAGATGACCACGTTCCACGACGACATCGAGGCCGTGCGGGCGCTCAAGGAGCGGTACGGGTCCGGCTGGGACTCGATCAACCCTGAATACGTCGCCCGGATGCGGGCGCAGAACCGGTTCCGCACCGGCCTGGACATTGCCCGGTACACCGCCGACATCATGCGCCGCGACATGGCGCAGTACGACGCCGATCCTTCGTTGTACACCCAGTCCCTGGGCGTCTGGCACGGGTTCATCGGCCAGCAGAAGATGATCTCGATCAAGAAGCACCTCAAGGACACCAACAAGCGGTACCTGTACCTGTCCGGTTGGATGGTGGCCGCCATGCGTTCGGAGTTCGGCCCGCTGCCGGATCAGTCGATGCATGAGAAGACCGCGGTGCCGATGCTCATCGAAGAGATCTACACCTTCCTGCGCCAAGCCGATGCTCGGGAACTCGACCTGCTGTTCACCGAACTCGACGAGGCCCGGGCCGCCGGGGACGAGACCGCGGTGGATTTCATCCAGTCCCGCATCGAGAACTTCGAAACGCATGTGGTGCCGATCATCGCCGACATCGACGCCGGATTCGGAAACCCGGAGGCGACCTACCTGCTGGCCAAGAAGATGATCGAGGCCGGAGCCTGCGCCCTGCAGATCGAGAACCAGGTCTCCGACGAGAAACAGTGCGGCCACCAGGACGGCAAGGTCACCGTCCCGCACGAGGATTTCATCGCCAAGATCAACGCGATCCGCTACGCCTTCCTGGAACTGGGCATCGATAACGGTGTGATCGTGGCCCGCACCGACTCCCTCGGTGCCGGCCTGACCCAGAAGATCGCCGTGACGAACACTCCTGGGGACCTGGGCGATCAGTACAACTCGTTCCTGGACGTCGAGGAGATTTCCGGCGCCGATCTCGGGAACGGGGATGTAGTCATCGAACGCAACGGCAAGTTGCTGCGGCCCAAGCGTCTGGCGAGCAATCTCTTCCAGTTCCGCGAGGGCACGGGCGCCGATCGCGTGGTGCTGGACTGCATCACCTCGCTGCGCAACGGCGCGGATCTACTGTGGATCGAGACCGAGAAGCCGCACGTGGCACAGATCGCCGGCATGGTGGACCGGATCCGGGAACAGGTTCCCGACGCCAAACTCGTCTACAACAACAGTCCGTCCTTCAACTGGACGCTCAACTTCCGGCAGCAGGCCTACGATCTCCTGGTTGATCAGGGCGAGGACGTCTCGGCCTACGACCGGGACAACCTGATGAGCGCCGAGTACGACGACACCGAGCTTGCCCGGCTGGCCGATGAGAAGATCCGCACCTTCCAGCGCGACGGTTCTGACCGGGCCGGGATCTTCCACCACCTCATCACCCTGCCGACCTACCACACTGCGGCGCTCTCGACCGACAACCTCGCAAAGGGTTACTTCGGTGCCGAGGGCATGCTCACCTACGTGCGCGACGTACAGCGCCGGGAGATCCGTGAAGGGATCGCCACGGTCAAGCACCAGAACATGGCCGGCAGCGATATCGGAGATAACCACAAGGAGTACTTCGCCGGGGACGCCGCTCTCAAGGCCGGCGGTAAGGACAACACGATGAACCAGTTCAACTAGGCTCCCGCGCCTGGACGGGCCCCGGCTGCTGCGCGCCGGGGCCACGTTCGTTCCAGCCGGGGGCCTCAGCGGGCCGGCCGGGAAGCGCTAGCACCGACCGGCCTGGGGTAGGCGGGTGAGGCCGCGATGACTCCGACCACCTCCGCCGTCGAACGGTTGTACGAGACGGTGCGCAGCGTTTAGCATGGCAGACGTGAGCGACCACCTTCTCGTCCGTGGTGCGCGGGAGCACAACCTGCGCAACATCAACCTCGATCTTCCCCGTGACCGGCTCATCGTCTTCACCGGTCTATCGGGTTCCGGCAAGTCCTCCCTGGCGTTCGACACGATCTTCGCCGAGGGGCAGCGCCGGTACGTGGAGTCGTTATCCGCCTATGCCCGCCAGTTCCTCGGGCAGATGGACAAGCCCGACGTCGACTTCATCGAGGGCTTGTCGCCGGCGGTATCGATCGACCAGAAGTCCACGAACCGTAACCCGCGCTCAACTGTCGGGACCATCACGGAGGTGTACGACTATCTGCGTCTGCTCTACGCCCGCACCGGCGTGCAGCACTGTCCGGTCTGTGATGAACGCATCATCGCCCAGACCCCGCAGCAGATCGTGGATCAACTCCAGCAGATGCCGGAGGGCACCCGCTTCCAGGTGCTCGCCCCCGTCGTACGGGGCCGCAAGGGCGAGTACGCCGACCTGTTCCGGGATCTGGGCGCCCAGGGTTTCGCCCGCGCGCGTGTTGACGGTGAGACCGTGCCGCTGGCGGAGCCGCCGGCGTTGGAGAAGAACATCAAGCACACCATCGAGGTAGTGGTGGACCGGCTGGTGGTCCGGGAGAACATCCGCCAACGCCTCACCGATTCGGTGGAGACGGCGCTGCGGTTGGCGGACGGTCTGGTGCTGGTCGATCTGGTCGACCTGGACGCCGATGACCCGGGCCGGGTGCGCCGCTTCTCCGAGCGCCGGGCCTGCCCGAATGACCACGAGCTCACCTTGGAGGAGATCGAACCGCGCACGTTCTCCTTCAACGCCCCCTACGGCGCATGCCCGGAGTGCACCGGGATCGGCACTCGCCTGGAAGTCGACGCGGACCTGGTTATCCCCGATGAGGACCTGAGCCTGGCCGAAGGCGCCGTAGCGCCGTGGGCCGGAGCGAACTCCGCCTACTTCGAACGGGTGATGACCGCGCTCGCCGAAGACCTCGGCTTCTCCATGGACACTCCGTGGCGGGCGCTGCCCAAGCGCGCCAAGGAAGCGGTGCTCAACGGCAAGGACCACAAGGTGCACGTGCGCTACCGCAACCGGTGGGGCCGAGAACGTTCCTACTCCACCGGGTTCGAGGGCGTCATCTCCTTCATCATGCGCAAGCACTCCGAGACCGAGTCCGACTGGTCCAGGGAGCGGTACGAGGAATACATGCGCGAGGTGCCCTGCCCGGCGTGTAACGGGGCGCGCCTCAAGCCCGAGGTGCTCGCGGTGCGCGTCGGTGGTAAATCCATCGCCGAACTATGCGACCTGCCGATCGACCAGGCCAAGGATTTCCTGGACGAACTGAAACTGGGCCCCCGGGAAGCGGCGATCGCCGGGCAGGTGCTCAAGGAGATCCACGCCCGGATGGGGTTCCTGCTCGACGTAGGGCTGGACTACCTGTCGATGTCCCGGGCCGCGGCCACCCTCTCCGGCGGCGAGGCGCAACGGATCCGGCTGGCGACCCAGATCGGCTCCGGTCTGGTCGGCGTCCTGTACGTGCTGGATGAGCCCAGCATCGGGTTGCACCAGCGGGATAACCGGCGCCTAATCGAGACCTTGACCCGACTGCGTGACCTGGGCAACACGTTGATCGTCGTGGAGCATGACGAGGACACGATTCGCACCGCCGACTGGGTGGTGGACATCGGCCCCGGAGCGGGGGAACTCGGCGGTCAGATCGTGCACTCCGGCTCGTACCAGGAGTTGGTGGGCAACACCGAGTCGATCACCGCCGACTACCTCGCCGGCCGCCGTCAGGTGCCGGTACCCCCGCAACGGCGCCGACCCCACCCCGACCGGCAGATTACCGTCCACAACGCCCGGGAGAACAACCTGAGGTCGGTGACGGTGTCCTTCCCGCTGGGATGCTTCATCGCGGTCACCGGCGTCTCCGGATCCGGAAAGTCCACACTGGTTGATTCGGTGCTGTACAAGGTGCTCGCCAACGAGCTCAATGGTGCACGGTTGGTACCCGGTAGGCACAAACGGGTCTCCGGGCTCGAGCCGCTGGACAAGGTCGTGCACGTGGACCAGAGCCCGATCGGGCGCACCCCGCGGTCCAACCCCGCCACCTACACCGGCGTGTGGGACCACGTGCGCAAACTTTTCGCCGAAACCCAGGAAGCCAAGGTCCGCGGGTACACCCCCGGGCGGTTCTCCTTCAACGTCAAGGGCGGGCGGTGCGAGGCGTGCTCGGGTGACGGGACGTTGAAGATCGAGATGAACTTCCTACCGGACGTGTACGTGCCGTGCGAGGTATGCCAGGGGGCGCGATACAACCGCGAAACGCTCGAGGTGCACTACAAGGGTCGGAACGTGGCCGAAGTGCTCGATATGCCGATCACCGAGGCGGCGGACTTCTTCGCCGCCGTCCCGGCGATCTCCCGGCACCTGAAAACGCTCGTGGACGTGGGCCTGGGGTATGTGCGGCTCGGCCAGCCGGCGCCGACCCTCTCCGGCGGTGAGGCGCAGCGCGTCAAACTCGCCTCCGAACTGCAGAAACGCTCCTCCGGGCGCACCGTATACGTGCTGGATGAACCCACCACCGGACTGCATTTCGAGGACATCCGCAAACTCATGCGGGTGTTGCAGGGCCTGGTCGACAAGGGCAACACGGTGGTGGTGATCGAGCACAACCTGGACGTGATCAAGAACGCCGACTGGATCATCGACATGGGGCCAGAGGGCGGCATCGGAGGCGGCACCGTCGTGGCCACCGGCACCCCGGAGCAGGTGGCCCAGGAGCCGGCCAGTCACACCGGCCGGTTCATCGCCGAGATCCTCGGTACCGATGCGGTCGCGGAGACCAAGCCCATCACGTTGGTGGCCCCGCCGTCCCGGCCGAAGGCTCGCTCTGCGCGCCGGGCCGCCAAAGCCCGAACCCGGGACCGCAAGAGCGCCTAGGTCGAGACCGCAAGGGGGGCTAACCCGGCGCCCCTATCCGTGCTCTGCTCGGGCGCTCTGCGCCAGGCCTCCCACCTGCTGTGGGACGCCAGGCTTACCACCGGCTGTGCGTCAGGCTTTCCACCTGCTGTGGGACGCCAGGCTTCCCGCCTTGTGTTTCTCGAACTCGCCCGCCTTTGTTTCCCGAGCCCGCCCCGCTGCCGACTGTGTAGTGGTCCGATCTCCGCACGTGAGCCGACTTAGGGTGGAGATGTGGCTGACCCTTCGACCTACCGCCCTAAACCGGGGGAGATCCCGGAATCACCCGGCGTCTACCGCTTTCTGGACGCTCACGGCCGCGTGATCTACGTGGGCAAGGCCAAGAACCTGCGCGCCCGGCTGTCCTCCTACTTCGGCAACCCCGCAGGGCTGCACCAACGCACGCAGCAGATGCTCACCACCGCGGCCTCGGTGGACTGGACGGTGGTGAACAACGAGGTCGAGTCCCTGGCGCTGGAGTACGCCTGGATCAAGGAATTCGAGCCCCGTTTCAACGTCAAGTATCGCGACGACAAGTCCTACCCGTACCTGGCGGTCACGATGGGGGAGGAGTTCCCCCGGGTGCAGGTGATGCGGGGTGCGAAACGGCCCGGGACCCGCTACTTCGGCCCCTACTCCCACGCCTGGGCGATCCGGGAGACCGTGGATCTGCTGCTGCGGGTGTTCCCGATCCGGTCCTGTTCCGCAGGGGTGTTCAAACGTGCCCAGGCCGCTGGCCGGCCCTGCCTACTGGGTTACATCGACAAGTGCTCAGCACCATGTGTGGGCCGGATCTCCGCCGAGGACCACCGGGCGCTGGCCGAGGACTTCTGTGACTTCATGGCCGGGCGCACGGCCCAGTTCGAGCGCCGCCTCGAAGACCAGATGAAGGAAGCGGCCGCCGAACAGGACTACGAACGGGCCGCCCGGTTGCGCGATGACCTGGGGGCTTTGCGCACGGTGGTGGAGAAGAATGCCGTGGTCCTGCCCGACGGTACCGACGCCGACGTGTTCGCCATGGCTGCCGACGAACTGGAGGCGTCGGTGCAGGTCTTTCACGTACGGGGCGGGCGCATCCGCGGGCAACGGGGCTGGGTCACCGAGCGCGTGGAGGACCTGTCCGACGGGGAACTGGTGGAACGCCTCTTGCAGCAGGTATACGGAGGGACGTCCGGCCCGGAGGCGGTGCCCCGAGAAGTGATCGTGCCGGCGGAGCCGGAGAACGTGCATCAGGTGCAGAGCTGGCTCCGGGGCCTGCGCGGCTCGGCGGTGCAGGTCCGAGTGGCCAAACGCGGGGACAAGCGCCGCCTGGCCGAAACGGTCCACGCCAACGCCCAGCAGGCGCTGGCCCTGCATAAGACCCGTCGCGCCGGAGATCTGACCGCACGGTCGGCAGCGCTCTCCGAACTGCAGGAGTACCTGGATCTGCCGACCTCACCGCTTCGGATCGAGTGCTACGACGTCTCCCACACCCAGGGGACCGAACAGGTGGCCTCGATGGTCGTGTTCGAGGACGGCCTGCCACGCAAGAGCGAGTACCGCCGGTTCGTGGTGCGCGGTCCCGACGGCGACGGGGCCCGTGACGATACCGAGGCCATGTATGAGGTGCTCACCCGCCGCTTCCGCCGATACCTGGCCGGCGTGCGCGGCTCGGGCACCGAGGCTGACGACGCCGCAGCGGCAACCACTAGCCCCGGCACGCCGGCCACGTCCGCCGACCAACCCGAGAAAGAAGTCGCAACAGCAGCAACCGGGGACGTGGTGCGCGGGATGAGCCGAAGCGGGAACGGAACCCCGACCCCATCTGGCAGCATGCCGCTCACCAGCGCCGCCGAAACTACACCTGGCGCCGACGCGCCGAGCGGCCCGGCGGCCGGGCAACGGTTCGCCTATCCGCCCCAACTGGTGGTCGTCGACGGAGGTGCCCCACAAGTCGCGGCCGCCACGCGTGCGTTGGATGACCTCGGCGTCGACGAGGTGCCGGTGGTCGGCCTGTCCAAACGCCTGGAAGAGGTCTGGTTACCCGGCGACGACTACCCCCTGGTGCTGCCGCGCACGTCCGACGCCCTCTTCCTGCTGCAACGCATCCGGGATGAAGCGCACCGATTCGCGATCGCCCACCACCGCACCCGACGCAGCAAGGCGATGACCCGTTCCGTGCTCGACGACATCCCCGGACTGGGCCCGGCGCGGCAGCGGGCGCTGCTGGAGAAGTTCGGTTCGGTCAAAGCCATGCGCCGGGCGAGCGTGGAGGAGATCCAGACCGTGCCGGGTATCGGACCTGCGCTGGCGACGGCGATTCACGAGGCGCTGAACCCGCCCTCCTCGGACCCCACCGTGAGATCCTAGGGGCATGAGTGCGGCTGATGACCCTCTGGCCACGACTGCAACCGGCGATCCCGAAACGGTGAGTGAGAACCCTGGTGCGTTGAGTGACGATTCCGGCCCCGCCGATGGCTCCCGTGCCGGGAGCGCGGACACCCGAGCCGTGAACGGTACCACCCGTGCGGCGAACGACGCGGAAACCGAACCTCCCACGTTCCCCGAGGGCCTGCCGCTGTTGGACGCTCAAACACCGCCACCGCCCCACACCCGCCCGGAAATCCTCATCATCACCGGCATGTCCGGCGCGGGCAGGTCCCGGGCGGCGGCGGTGCTGGAGGACCTGGACTGGTACGTCGTCGATAACCTGCCCCCGCGGATGTTGCACGCCCTCGCGGGCATGATGACGCCCAACGAAGGGGGCGTGCGGCGCCTGGCGGCCGTGGTGGACGTGCGTTCCCGGGAGTTTTTCGCCGACCTGATCGACGTACTCAGTGAGTTGCGTCGTCGCAACATGGAGTACCGGATCCTGTTCCTGGACGCCGACAACGAGGTGCTGGTGCGACGCTTCGAACAGGTTCGGCGCCCGCACCCGCTGCAGGGGGAGGGCAGGATGCTCGACGGAATCCGGGAGGAACGCCGGTTGTTGGAGCATCTGCGCCGGCGGGCCGACATGGTCATCGACACCTCCACGACCTCCGTGCACGACTTGGCCCGGCAGGTGCGCGAGTTGCTCGCGGAGGACGATCAGACCGGATTGACGATCACGCTGCTCTCCTTCGGGTTCAAACACGGTTTGCCGATGGACGCCGACCACGTGGTGGACGTGCGGTTCCTGTCCAACCCCTACTGGGTCACCGAACTGCGGCACCTGACCGGCAAGGACGGCCCGGTGCGCGACTACGTGTTGTCCCTTCCCGGTGCCGCTGACTTCGTGAAACGTTACGTGGACGCCATCGAACCGGCGCTCGACGGCTACGTCCGGGAGCAGAAACCGTATGTGACCATGGCCGTGGGCTGCACTGGTGGACGGCACCGCTCGGTGGCCGTGAGCGAGGCGATCGCCGAGGAGTTGCGGTCCCGCGGACAGCAAGTAGCCGTGATCCACCGGGATCTGGGGCGGGAATGATCGATCCCGCACCAGCACCCCGGGGCCTGCGCCGCCGGGAGGCCCCGTTGAGGGTGGTCGCCCTGGGCGGGGGCCACGGCTTGGCGGCCACTTTGCGGGCGTTGCGGCTCGTGACGCACGACGTCACCGCCGTAGTGACCGTGGCCGACGACGGCGGCTCCTCGGGCCGGTTGCGCCAAGAACTGGGTGTGCTTCCGCCGGGGGACCTGCGGATGGCCCTGTCCGCTCTGTGTGACGAGTCGGACTGGGGGCACACCTGGTCGGAGGTGCTGCAGCACCGCTTCTCCTCCTCCGGCCCCTTGGACGGGCACGCGCTGGGCAATCTGCTGATCGTGTCGCTGTGGGAACTGCTCGGCGACGAGGTGGCCGGCCTGGACTGGGTAGGCAAATTGCTCGGCGCGGACGGCAGGGTGCTGCCCATGGCCGCGGTGCCGCTGGAGATCCAAGCGGACGTGACCCTCCCGAACGGGCAGCACGCCCTGGTGCGCGGCCAGTCCCGGGTTGCGGTGACCTCGGGAAAGGTGGAGCGGGTGAGACTGGTCCCCGACGACCCGCCGGCATGCCCCGAAGCGGTCGAGGCGATCCGGAGGGCCGATTGCGTGGTGCTGGGCCCCGGGTCATGGTTCACCTCGGTCATGCCGCATCTCCTGGTGCCGGAGATCGCCGAGGCGCTGGCAGAGGCCAACATCACGTTGACGCTCAACCTCAGCCCGCAGAAGGGCGAGACCGACGGGTACACCGCCGCCGACCATCTGCGCTCGCTACACTCCTATGCGCCGACGCTGAACCTGGAAACAGTGATTGCCGACCCGACCGCCATCGAGGACCTGGACGAATTGCGAGCCCATACACGTGACATCGGAGCCCGGCTATTGCTGCGCCAGGTTGGCCAGGGCGACGGCGGGTTCTACCACGATCCGCTCCGGTTGGCCGCCGCGTACCGGGATGCCTTCGATCGATACCTTGGGGACGTAGGGGAGAGGTCCGGATGAGTGGCAGGATGAAAGTCATGTCGCTGACCGCCGATGTGAAAGATGAACTCGCACGCCTGAAGGTGGACCGAGTTTCGGCTCGCAAAGCCGAAGTCGCCGCGACCCTGCGGTTCGCCGGCGGGTTGCACATCATCTCCGGGCGGATCGTGATCGAGGCCGAGTTGGACACCGGCATTGCTGCGCGGCGATTGCGCCAGGCCGTACACGAGTTGTACGGCCACACCAGCGAGGTGATCGTGGTCTCCGGAGGTGCGCTGCGCCGCGGCAACCGGTATGTGGTGCGTGTGGTGCGCGATGGCGAGGCCCTGGCGCGGCAGACTGGGCTGTTGGACTCTCGGGGCCGACCGGTCCGCGGCCTGCCGCCCCAGGTGGTCTCGGCGAGTGTGGGCGAAGCGGTCGCGGCTTGGCGCGGGGCGTTCCTGGCCCGTGGGTCCTTGACCGAACCGGGCCGCTCCTCCGCGTTGGAGGTCACCTGCCCCGGCCCCGAAGCCGCGCTCGCCCTGGTGGGCGCGGCCCGCCGGATGGACATCATCGCCAAGGCCCGCGAGGTGCGCGGGGTGGACCGCGTGGTGATTCGGGACGGGGATGCGATCAGCGCGATCCTCACCCGGATGGGCGCACACGATGCCGTGTTGGCGTGGGAGGAGCGCCGGATGCGCCGGGAGGTGCGCGGCACCGCGAACCGGCTGGCCAACTTCGACGACGCGAACCTTCGCCGTTCCGCCCAGGCCGCGGTGGCGGCCGGCGCGAGGGTGGAACGGGCCTTTGAGATCCTCGGCGACGACGTTCCCGAGCACCTGCTCAAAGCCGGCCAACTACGGTTGGAGCACAAGCAGGCTTCCCTGGAGGAACTCGGCCAACTGTCCGATCCTCCCTTGACCAAGGACGCCGTCGCCGGCCGGATTCGCCGGCTGCTGGCGATGGCGGACAAGCGCGCTTATGAACTCGGGGTCCCCGACACCGAGGCCAACCTGACGCAGGAGATGCTGGACATCTGACCCGTTCCCGCCCGGGTTCGCCCACGGGGCATGGCATGCCGGGCGGGTGTAGCGTTGACCGGGAGCATCCCGGAAAACACAGCCCGAACCAGACCACGCGCGGATCGCGCGAGGAGGAGGACATTGTGACCATTCGTGTCGGAATCAACGGATTCGGCCGGATCGGACGGAGTTTTTTCCGTGCGGTCGCGGACACCGGCGCCGATATCGAGATCGTCGGCGTCAACGACCTCACCGATAATGAGACGCTCGCCCACCTGCTCACCTGGGACACCGCCTATGGCAAGTTCCCCCAAGAGGTCACCTACGACGACGAGCACATCGTGGTGGGCGGCAAGAAGATCCGAGCGATGGCTGAGCGCGACCCCGCCGCTCTACCCTGGGGCGACCTCGGGGCGGACATCGTGATCGAGTCCACCGGACTGTTCACCGACGCCACCAAGGCCAAGGCCCACCTGGACGCGGGCGCGAAGAAGGTGCTGCTGTCCGCGCCCGGTAAGAACGAGGACGCCACCTTCGTCGTCGGGGTCAACCACACCGAGTACGACCCGCAGAACCACCACATCGTCTCCAACGCCTCCTGCACCACCAACTGCCTGGCCCCGCTCGCCAAGGCCATGCACGAGTCGGTGGGAATCGAGCGCGGCCTGATGACGACCGTGCACGCCTACACCGGCGACCAGAACCTGCAAGACGGCCCGCACAAGGACCTGCGCCGGGCCCGCGCCGCCGCCCTGAACATCGTGCCCACCAGCACCGGCGCGGCCAAAGCGATCTCCCTGGTGATGCCGGATCTGGCCGGCCGCCTGGACGGATACGCGCTGCGCGTACCGGTGATCACCGGCTCCGCGACCGACCTGACCTTCACCGCTTCCCGAGAGGTGACGGTCGAAGAGGTGAACGCCGCCGCGAAGGCCGCCGCCGAGGGGAACCTGCAAGGCGTGCTGCAGTACTCCGAGGATCCGCTGGTGTCCAGCGACATCATCGGCAACCCGCACCCCAGCATCTTCGACGCCCCCATGACCCGGGTCAACGGCAACCAGGTCAAGGTCGTCTCCTGGTACGACAACGAGTGGGGCTACTCGGTGAGCCTCGTCCGGTTGACCGAGTACGTCGGCGACCGGCTCTGAGGCAACCTCGACAACCGCGCCCGTGCGCCACGCGCGCGGGCGCGGTTCGCATGACCTGAAGGAGAGGCAATGAGCACCATCGAGGACCTCGGCGACCTGCGCGGCAAGAGGGTCCTGGTCCGGGCGGACTTCAACGTCCCGCTGGACGGGTCCACCATCACCGACGACGGGCGCATCCGCGCCGCCCTACCGACGATTACCCGCCTGGTGGGGTCCGGGGCGGTGGTGATCCTCACCGCTCACCTGGGCCGGCCCAAGGGCCAGGTCGATCCCGCTTACTCCTTGGCGCCCGTGGCACACCGGCTGGGCGAACTGCTCGACCAGGACGTCACCCTGGCCCCGGACGTGGTCGGCCAAGGTGCTGCCGACGCGGTGGCCGCCGCGGGACCGGGTGAGGTCGTGTTGCTGGAGAACGTGCGCTTCGATCCCCGCGAGACCGCCAAGGACGAAGCCGAACGGCAGGACATGGCCGCGGACCTGGCTGCCCTGGCCGACTTCTTCGTTTCCGACGGCTTCGGGGTGGTCCACCGCAAGCAGGCGAGCGTGTACGACGTCGCCACGAAGTTGCCGAGCGCGATGGGTGAGTTGGTCCGACGCGAGATCGAGGCCCTGACCAAGGCGACACAGGACCCGGCCCGGCCCTACGTCGTCGTGCTCGGAGGTTCCAAGGTCTCGGACAAACTCGGCGTAATCGAGAATCTGTTGACCAAGGCGGACGCGTTGCTCATCGGCGGTGGGATGGTGTTCACCTTCCTCGCCGCCCAGGGCCACCAGGTGGGCAAGTCCCTGCTGGAGTCCGACCAGATCGACACCGTCAAGGGCTACCTGGATACCGCGGCCGAACGGGGCGTACGAATCCTCCTGCCCACCGACGTGGTCGTGGGACCGGAGTTCTCCGCAGACGCCCCGCCCACAGTGGTCGCTGCCGATGCCATCCCGTCGGATCAGATCGGCATGGACATCGGCCCGCGTTCGGGGGAAGAGTTCGCAGCCGAGATCGAGCAGGCCCGCACGGTGGTGTGGAACGGACCGATGGGTGTGTCCGAGTTCCCCGCCTACGCCGGGGGCACCAAAGCGGTGGCACAGGCGATGATGGATGCGACCGCTGCCGGAGGGTTCACTATCGTCGGCGGCGGGGACTCCGCCGCCGCGGTTCGAACCCTAGGCTTCGACGAGAACGGCTTCTCCCACATCTCCACCGGCGGGGGCGCATCCCTGGAGTTCCTCGAGGGCAAGACCCTGCCCGGCATCGCCGTGCTCACCCGCTGACATCCGATTCGACCAGCCCAGAAAGGGTAGATCCATGGCGCATGCGCGCACCCCGCTGATGGCGGGCAACTGGAAGATGAACCTGGACCACCACGAGGCCACCCACCTGGTGCAGAAACTCGCTTGGTCCCTCGATGACGCCAAACACGACTACGACGCCGTGGAGGTGGCGGTCTGCGCACCGTTCACCGACCTACGTTCGGTCCAAACGCTCATCGACGCCGACAAGTTGCAGATCAAGGTCGGCGCTCAGGACGTCTCCGCCCACGAGCATGGCGCCTATACCGGCGAAGTATCCGCCGCGATGCTCGCCAGGTTGGGAGTCTCGTATGTGATCGTGGGTCACTCCGAGCGGCGTGAACACCACAGCGAGGACGATGCGCTGGTGAACGCGAAGGCCAAGGCAGCGATCCAGCACGGCCTCACGCCGATCATCTGCGTGGGCGAGGGACTGCAGGTGCGCCAAGAGGGGCAACAGGTGCCGCACACGTTGGCGCAGGTCGAGGAGGCCTTGGCTGGTCTGGACGCCGAATCGGTGGCAACCAGCGTGATCGCATACGAGCCGGTATGGGCGATCGGTACCGGCGAAGTCGCCACCCCGGAGGACGCGCAGGAGGTCTGCGGCGCAATCCGTGGCCGGGTGCGGGAACTGTACTCCGATGAGGTTGCCGCCGGCGTGCGGGTGCTCTACGGCGGCTCGGTCAAAGCGAACAACGTCGCCGCGATAATGGCGCAGGACGATGTCGATGGGGCACTCGTGGGCGGAGCCAGCCTCGATGCCGAGGAGTTCGCAGCGATCGTGCGTTATCAGTCCCACGAGGTGGGGCTGTAAATTCCGGCGAGTTCCGGTGACCTGCCGGATTCGGTAGTACCCCGCACCAGCATTCATCGCGTAAACTCGTGCTGGTGCCCGGCGACCGCGCGTGTGGTCGCGCCCGTTTAACGTGGAGGATGTTCGTAGGTGGATGCACTTCGCATTGTGCTGGAGGTGCTGCTGGTGCTCACCAGCGCCCTGCTGATCTTGTCCATCCTCATGCACAAGGGCCGAGGAGGAGGGCTGTCGGACATGTTCGGCGGCGGGGTCTCCAACTCGTTGGGTTCCTCCGGGGTGGCCGAGCGCAACCTCAACCGGATCACTATTGGTGTTGCCCTGATCTGGGGCACGGTCATCGTGCTGCTGGGTCTGGTCCAGAAGTTCGCGATCTAGGAGTTGCTTCGTGGTAGGTGGTAGTGCGATCCGGGGTTCACGCGTCGGCGCGGGCCCGATGGGAGAAGCCGAACGTGGTGAGGCTGCACCCCGGGTGTACGTCTCCTACTGGTGCGAGGCCGGGCACGAGACTCGGCCCAGTTTCGCCGAGGAACCCGGCATCGAGATTCCGGAGACCTGGGACTGTCCGCGGTGCGGACTGCCCGCCGGGCAGGACAAGAACAACCCCCCTGCGGCCCCGCGTAACGAGCCTTACAAAACCCACCTTGCCTACGTGAAGGAACGCCGTACCGAGGAGGACGGCGAGGCGTTGCTGGAAGAGGCTCTGGCCGCCCTGCGCGCCCGCCGCGGACGCTGAGTGATTCCCACGGGCCGGGTGAGGTGATGTCCGTGCGGTGCGACGCCTCGGACCGTAGACTTCGAGGCGCAGGCGAGTCTTCGACGACGACAGGTGAGCACCATGGCACGGATCTCCCGGCGCTGGCCCGTGCTGCGACTCGACCGGGAAGGCGAGCGGCGGAAGCGGGTTGACCAGTTGGCCGGGGAGGAGCCGCTGGAGATCCAACTGGATGGCTCCTCGTTCTCGGTGACGATGCGAACCCCCGGAGCAGACGTCGAGTTGGTCGCAGGCTTCCTGGTGTCGGAGGGTGTGATCTGGCGCCCCGACCACGTTCACCAGATGGAATACAGCGGTGTGACCCCGCAGGGCCAGCGAGACTACAACGTGTTGAATGTGCATCTGGCAGCGGGAGTACCGACGCCGGATCTCACCCGGCACGTCTACACCACCTCCAGTTGTGGTGTGTGCGGGACCGCTTCGATCGATGCGGTCCGAAAGACTTCGGCTTACCCGGTGGAAGCGGACCACCACACCTTCCATCCCGACCAGATAGCGGCGCTGCCGGAACGCCTGCGCGAGCGGCAGGAAGTGTTCCAGCGCACCGGCGGCACCCATGCGGCCGCGATCTTCGTCCCGGATGCCTCCGGCGCGCTGCAACTGCGGTGTGTCCGGGAGGATGTGGGCCGGCACAACGCGGTGGACAAGGTGGTGGGCTGGGCCCTGAGAACCGGTGAACTGCCTTTGACCGGCGCGGTGCTGCAGGTGTCGGGACGGGCGTCGTTCGAACTGGTGCAGAAGGCGGCGATGGCCGGGATCCCGGTGCTGTCGGCGGTTTCGGCGCCGTCGGCGTTGGCGGTGGAAACAGCGAAGGAACTAGGGCTAACGGTGATCGGGTTCAACCGGGACGAACGACTCAACGTCTACACCGGCGCGCATCGGCTACAGCCGGCGCCGTCACCGGACCGCGTGGCCGAGATCCACTAAGTAGGGTCCCTGCGCGGCAATCACCGCACCACGATTCGCTTTCCCGGCGCGATCGACCGGGTCCAGCCGCGCGTGTCCAGGTGCTCCAGCAGCGGGACGGCGGTCCGTCGAGTGGTGCCAAGTGCCTGGCGCGCGGAGCTGGTGGTGAACGGTTGCTCGAGTGCCGCCAGGACGACCATGGCCTGGGCCGGTGCCGAGGGCAGGAGCACGACCGTGTCCGTCAACCGCAGCAACCGGCCTTGCCGCTCCGCCGCCGCCAACTCCTTACCGCGGAGGTCCAACTGTGCCAACTCGGATGCTTCCGGTGCCTGGAACGGGTGTTCACGTAGCCGCTGTTCCAGGTCCCGGACCGCCGACTCCGCGGAACCAAGATCCGTTCGTGCGGCAGCGGGGAGGATGCGACCGGCGACCTGGCGCATCTCGCTGGCTTCCACTACCGCTGATAGCAACGCCGGATCGGTCAAGTCCAAGGCGTCCACAGCAGCCCCATCGGTCAAACCCTGGCTGAGGGGGTCGGTCCGTACATGCTCCTCCACCACAGCTTTCAGACGCTCCGCCCAACGCTGGACCGCGTCGTCGTCCAGCACCCAATCGCCGTACCGGCGCAGCGGAGCGGGCATCTCCTCAGGTACCCGCAATCCCATCCGGGACAGCATGCTGACCTGGGCACCGCCCCGCCGAGTGACTTCGATCGACAGGTGCTCGGCGTCCTGCCCGGGCCCCATTCGCGCCAAGGTGCGTGCCCGCCGTCGCCCCGCACCTCGGCGGGTTAGTGCCGGTGGGTCAACGTCGAGGACGATGACCCCTCCGGCCACCAAAGCCGGCGTGCTGTCGCGCAGCACGGCGCGGTCACCCACCCGCAACGGTAGGGGCCGGCGCAGTTGGAGGCGGGCGTGCTCGGCGTCGAAGGGCCGGATTCGTGCGGTGACTGCTGCTGTGCCGACGTGGACGCTGACGGTCCGGGACATTTGGTCCAGACCCGTTCCCGAGGCGCGGCGGACATCGATGGTCTCGGAGTGCCACCACGCACCGGGAGTGAGCAACGCATCCCCTCGACTCACGTCCTGGCTGGCGATACCGCGGACATTCACCGCGGCCCGGCTTACCGGCGCGATTTCCGTCACGCGCTGCTGATGGGTTTGCAGGCTGCGCACCGTGATCCGATGCCGACCATGTGGCGTGCTGAGTTCCATAACGTCCGCCGGCGCCACACGGCCGTGGGCGAGCGTGCCGGTGATCACCGTTCCCGCTCCTGCCACCGCGAAGGAGCGATCCACCCACATCCGGACCGGGCCCGTGGCTGGCGCGGGCTCCTTACGGAGAATTTCATCCAGCACTTCCACGAACTCCGGCAGCCCCGCCCCGGTGGCGGCCGACACCGGAATGATCGGGGCGCGGGCCAAACCCGTGCCGGATAGTTCGGACCGGACTTGCTCGCGCACTTCCGGCACCCGGTGGGGAGCCAGATCGGTTTTGGTGAGGACGACGACGCCGGTATCGATGCTCAGCGCCTCGATGGCGTCCCGGTGATCCGCCGACTGAGCCGCCCATCCTTCATCGGCGGCCACCACGAAGCACACCACCGGCGCGGGGCCCAAGCCGGCCAACATGTTGGCCACGAATCGTTCATGGCCGGGCACATCGACGAACGAAACTTCACGACCGGAGGGCAACTCCATCCAGGCGAAGCCCAAATCGATGGTCAGGCCCCGTTGGCGCTCGTGCGCCCACCGGTCCGGTTCGATGCCGGTTAAGGCACGCACCAGCGTGGATTTGCCGTGGTCCACATGCCCGGCGGTGGCAACGACAGCCATCTCACCCTCCCCGCCGCGCGGCCGAATCGGTGCGCGCCGGGGCACAGTGAGTCGCTGCGGTGGCGCCGACGTGCGCCGGCTGTTGCTCGAGGGCCTGTTGCACCGCATGGAGAACGGATTGATCCTGCGACTCCGGGATGCAGCGCAGGTCCAACAGACATGCCCCGTCGTGGACGCGGGTGAGCACCGCGGGGGAGCCGGTCCGTAGCGGCGCGGCGAGCGCGGTGGGCAGGTGAAGTGCCCACCCGGGCAAGGGAACTCCGGCCCCGCCGCCTCCCCCGACCCGCCCTTCGTGGGGTACGACGGCGACGTCCAACTCGGCGCCCAGTGCTGCCGTGCGAGCACGCAGTCGATCCGGATCGACGTGCAGGGCCTGCTGTACCGGGGTCGGGCCGCCGTGCAGGGTCGCCTCCATCGCAGCCAATGTGAGTTTGTCGGCGCGCACCGCACGGGCCAGCGGGTGCCGCGCGAGTTGATTGATCAGATCGGCACGACCGAGGAGTAAGCCGGCTTGCGGACCGCCCAGCAACTTGTCACCGCTGGCCAGCACCACATCGGCCCCGGCCCGCAAGGCGCCGGCAATGTCGGGTTCGGCGGGTAGCACCTCGTCGGGGGTGAGCAGGCCGCTGCCGACGTCGACGACGAGGGGCACCTGACGGGCACGGCATAGCCGGCTCAACTCGCCGACTGACACCGCAGCAGTGAATCCGGAGACCCAGTAGTTGCTCGGGTGCACCTTCAGTACGCAGCCTATGCCTGGACGTACCGCTGCTTCGTAGTCGGCCAGATGAGTGCGGTTGGTGGCGCCCACCTCCCGCACCCGGGCGCCGGTGGAGGCCACTAACTCCGATAGCCGGAAACCGGCGCCGATCTCGACCATCTCGCCACGGGACACCACCACCTCAGCAGCGCCGGCCAGGGCGGTGGTGGCCAGCACCAGGGCGCCTGCCCCGTTATTGACGAGTAACGCGTCCTCGGCTTCGGGGCAGGCGGAAAGCAGCGCAGCGTGCGCCCCGGCGCCCCTGCGGGCGCGGGCACCGCTGGCCAGGTCCATCTCCAGATCCACATAGCCGGCGGCCTCGGCCACCGCCTCCCGCGCGGCGTCGGACAGCGGGGCGCGTCCCAAGTTGGTGTGGATGATGATGCCGGTGGCGTTCAGTACCGGCCGCATCGACCAGGCGCGAAAGTGGCGGACTGCCGCCAGTGTTTCGTTCACCACTTCTTCAGGCTGAATCGTGCCCCGGCGGGCCTTTTCCTGTGCCTGGCGGACGAGGGAAGTGAGCACACGCTGGCTCAGCCCCTGGGCGGCCTCCCGGACCTGCGGTAACGCGGTGACGGCGTCGGTGCGCGGGATCCTCCGGCGCGGGTCGTCGTCGGTCACGATCGATTCCTCCAGGCACTGCGGTGGACCGGTAGCGGAGGTGGACGGGAATCGAACCCGCCAGACCGAGATGCTCGGTCTCGACGGTTTTGAAGACCGCGGGGACCACCAGGACCCAGACACCTCCACCGCCACATTAGCCCCATCCGCCGTGGGCGACACGAAAGGGGGGGAGCCGCGAGTACAGGATTGCAACCGGAGGGCGTGCAGGCTCAGGTAGCGGGGGCGTGCGGGCTCACGTAGCGGGGAGTGCAGGCTCAGGTAGCGGGGGAGTGCAGGCTCCGCGTACCGGGAGTGCAGGCCCACGCACCGGGGGTGTGCAGGCTTTGTGTACCGGGAGTGCTTGCTCGCGTCCCCGGGGGAGCTCAGGCTCGGGAGACCGAAAGGTGGGCGAACCCGAAGGCTGGCAGCGCACCTGCGGAGAAATACTCCTAGCAGCGAATCCGTGCTCCGCATTGGTGGCGGGCATGGCACCGCCTTCCTAGACTCGGCCCATGGTTTCCTCCAGCGTTGCAGGATCGGCCCTCGCCGAGGGAGTCGCCCAACCTCGTCTGACGGGGATGGCTCACGGCGGCGGTTGTGCGTGCAAGATACCGCCCGGGGAACTGGAAGGGGTGGTCGCCGCTCTGGCCGGGCAGCATGGCGAGGATGTGATTGTGGGGGTGCAGGACGGCGACGACGCCGCTGCTGTCCGGATTGCGGACGACGTCGCGGTGCTATCAACCGCGGACTTCTTCACCCCGGTTGTCGATAGCGCTTATGACTGGGGTCGTATCGCCGCAGCGAATGCGCTATCTGACATCTATGCCATGGGCGGGCGCCCGGTGGTTGCGATCAATCTGGTTGGTTGGCCACGGGAACAGTTGCCGATGGAACTTCTCACCGAGGTGCTGCGAGGCGGCCAGGATGTCGCCACGCAGGCCGGCTGCCCGGTACTGGGTGGCCACTCGGTGGACGACCCCGAACCCAAGTACGGGATGGCGGTCACTGGTACCGCGCGACCAGAAGCGTTATTGCGCAACGACGCGGCCGAACCGGGACTACCGCTGACGCTGACCAAGCCCTTGGGTGTGGGATTGCTCAACAACCGGCACAAGGCCACCGGGGAGGTTTTCCACGAGGCGGTCCAGGTGATGACGACGCTGAACCGCGAGGCAGCCGAAGCGGCACAAGCAGCCGGGGTGCGAGCAGCCACCGACGTCACCGGATTCGGTCTGCTGGGCCACTTGTACAAGATGTGCCGGGCCTCGGGCGTGGGGGCGGTGATCGACTTCGCCGCGGTCCCGTTGGTCGATGGTGCGGCGGCCGCGTTGCGCGACGGGTTCATCTCCGGAGGCACCCGGCGCAACCTGGACTGGGTGCGGGAACATGTGCGTGCCGCACCGGGAGTAGATGGGGAGGACCTGCTGCTCTTGGCCGACGCACAGACCTCAGGAGGTCTGCTGGTGGTGGGGGAAGTCCCGGGGTATCCGGTGATCGGTCACACTACCGCCGGCAGTGGGATCGACGTTCGCTGAGGCAGAGCCCTCCGCAAGGTGTGCACTGAAGGGTGGATCAACTGCCCGGGGACTGCTGTCCCGAAGCGGGCGGCTCGCCGGCGGTGGTGATCGAGTCGTCCCAGACCCCGGCCGCCCGCCGCTGGGCCAGTCGGGCCTTCTGCGGTTCGATCGTGTGCCGCGGATCCTTAGTCGAGTTGATACCCGCTTCCATCATGCCGAACCGTGCGAACGCCGAGGCCGCCAGCAATGCGCACCCACCGATGGCCGCTATGGCGCGGCTGCGCCCCGCAGCGAGCGCACCAAGACCACCGGCGAGCGCCAACCGCTCTGCGTATCGCATCTTCCTGCCCGGCCCGCCCGTCTCCAGCGGTTCGCGTTCAGCCGGGTGCATCGCCCGTCTCATCAGCCACAGTGCAGCCCCCTCTCCGAGCACACCCATGCCGGCCAGGACCCGCGCGGGTCGTGCCTGGTCGACAGGGGTGGTCACCATGGCCATCCCGCCGGCGGCCATCGCTGCGGAGGAGACGAACACATAGGGCAGGTGATCCCGGGAGGCGTGCCATGTGGGCACGGCCGTATCACCGAGCAGCACCGCGGTGTAACTGGCCACCGGCGCGGCGAAGATCCCGCCGGCAACACCGGCCGGTGCTTCCAACCAGCGCAGCAGACGACGCAACGGGCCAAGCGGCAACCGCGAGTTGGTGCCCCGGTCGATCTCATTGACGGCCGCGATGCCGATGCTCGTGCCGAACGCGCCCAGTAGCCAGGATCCGAGGTTCATCGGTGAGGAAGGCTTGAAGGTTCGGAGCATGTGGTGGAACCGCTCGGGGCGACCCAGGTCCGCGACCAGGGCCACGGTGCCGCCGCCCAGTGCCAGCAACGCCGCCACGCGGCTGTTTCTGCGCAGGTGCGGCCTTCCGGTCAACTGTGCACCCAGTGCGAGCAGCCCCGAACCACCGGCCAGGCCGCCCAGGAACATGTAGGTGGAAATCTTCTCGTCCCACGGCGGCGCCTTGACGATGTGACGCCCGTAATACGAACTGAACTGCGCGTCGTCGACCATCGGCACCTCGCGGGAGCCGTCGCCGCGTGCATCGGGGCGCGCACCCCGGAAACGGCGCTGACCGCCCTCGGTTCGCAGGCGCCGGCGCCGCGGCGGGTCCGGCGGGCGGTACCTGTCGTATCCGGAACTGCTCACCTACGGCCTCCCAGGAACGCCGCCAAGGCCCCTGCCGCCATGCCGACCGCCGCTAACGCCGCGGTGGCATACATCTTCCCCAATTGCGCCGTCGGCACCTGCGGGTCCGGAGGCAAACCGTAGACTTCCGGCTCGTCCAGCAGCAGGAACACCGACCCGGTCCCGCCCACGCCGTCATTGTTGTTGGCGCCGTAGAGCCGTGCTTCGGTGCGCCCTTGCGCGTGCAACTCGCGGACCCGTTCGTTCGCCTTGGCGACCACGTCCCTCCGGTCACCGAACCGGATCGACTCCGTTGGGCAGGTTTGCGCGCACGCCGGCGTCTGCCCGTCCACCAATCGGTCGTAGCACAAGGTGCACTTGTTCGCGGTGCCGGCGTTCGGGATCTGCTGGGCGTATCTGGAGTCCGCGCGGTCCGATTTCGCATCGATCGTGCCGTCCTCGCGCCGCTCGATGACCCCGAACGGGCAGCCCGCCACGCACGTGCCGCAACCGTTGCAGATGTCCTCCTGGACCACCACGGTGTCGAATTCCGTGCGGAACAGGGCACCGGTGGGGCAGACGTCGAGGCAACCGGCGTGGGTGCAGTGTTTGCACACGTCGGAGGACATCAACCACCGGAACTCGTCGGTGTCCGGAGGGGCGGTGTCCGTTGAACCGGCCGCTGCTTCGTCGAAAACGGAGGGCGGGCCAGTGCGGTTCGCGGCGAGTGCGGATCGCGCGCCGGAGGGCGGTGCGGCTGACCGTGCAGGCGGGCCGACCGCAGGCATGCCGAGGTCGACCAGTCGCCGTCCCGATTCGCGGGCGGTTTGGATCCGCTCGGCATCCTGCTCGATGAAGGCCACGTGCCGCCACGTATTGGCGCCGAGCCCCCCGGTGTTGTCGTAGGAGGACCCCAGCAGTTGCAGGTTCCCGTGTTGGGGGATCCTGTTCCACTCCTTGCACGCGACCTCGCAGGCCTTGCAGCCGATACAGATGGAAGTGTCGGTGAAGAACCCCTTGCGGTCACCGGCGCGGGCACCGTGGGCGCGGGCCACCGCGCGGGGTTTTTCAGTAAACCAGGCCATCACTCATCCTCCCGGGACGGTTCCTGTGTATAGGGGAGCTGCCCGCCGTCGTTACTCGGCATGGTTAACCGGTCGTGTCCGGTATCGGTGGTGATACCTGCCCGACGACGATACGCTTCCACGAACGCCACCAGTTCGGGGCCGCGGGGCCGCCGCCCCGGGCGGATGTCGCAGGCGGCAGCCTTGGAGTCCTGGATCACCACATTGGGGTCCAGCACGATGCCGAGCAGGTCATTGGCGCCGTCACCGCTGACCAGAGCCTCGCGGCCGACCGCCCAGTGGTAGGGCAGACCGATCTGGTGCACCCTCCTACCTCCGGCGGTGAGCGGACGCATGCGCTCGGTGATCAACACCCGCGCCTCGATCGCGGCGCGAGGTGAGACGATCGTTGCCCACCCGTAGGGCTCCAAACCCGCTTCGGCAGCAAGCTCGGGGGAGACCTCGCAGAACATCTCCGGCTGCAGCTCCGCCAGATACGGGTGGAAGCGGCTCATCCCACCGGCGGTGTGGTGCTCGGTTAACCGATAGGTGGTGAACACGTGCGGATACACATGCGCCCCCGGCTCCCAGGGTTCGGGGGAGAAGGGGTTGTCCTTCCGGGGGAAGGTAATCCTCGCCGGTGGCTGTTGTTGACGGTAGAGCAAGTTGCGCACCGGCGATTCGGGCGGCTCGTAGTGGGTGGGCAAGGGGCCGTCGACCATGCCGGAAGGTGCGAACAGCCATCCCTTCCCGTCGGCCTGCATGATGAAGGCGTCATCGCCCGCGAGGGCCTGCGAACCTCCCAGGTTCGGATCGGGATTGCTGCCCGGGGCCCGGTCCACGGGGAAATCGGGGACGTCCCGGCCGGTCCAAGACTGCGCCTGAGCGTCCCACCAGATGTATCGCTTGCGCTCGCTCCACGGGTTGCCGTCCGGGTCCGCCGAGGCCCGGTTGTACAGCAGACGCCGGTTGTCGGGCCACGCCCACGCCCATTTCGAGGCCACCTCGTCCTGCAGATGGCCGGGCACCCGGCTGGCGGCCCGGTTCACCCCCTCGGCGTAGATTCCGGTGTAGATCCAGCATCCCCCCGCGGTAGAGCCGTCCGGCCTCATTTCGGTGAAGGATGAAAGCGGGCGCCCGGCCTGCGGTCCGGTGGTGTGGTAGCCGTTGATCTCGGCCAGAACCGCCTCGGCATCCGGTTCGCCGTGCTCATCGGTGGGGTAGTCCCACGTCAGGTCCAGCAACGGCCGGTCGCGTTCGTCGGTCGAGTCGGCCAACCGGGCACGGATGCGTTTGCCCAGTTCGTAGAAGAACTGCAACTCGCTCTGGGCGTCGTCGGGCGGTGTGACCGCCTGGTGGCGCCATTGGACCATCCGTTGCGTCTGGGTGAAGGACCCTGCTTTCTCGGTGTGGTTCGCCGCTGGCAGGAAGAAGACCTCGGTGGCGATGTCCTCGGGACGCAGTTCGCCTGTTTCGATCTCCGGGCCGTCCTTCCACCAGGTGGCCGACTCAATGAGGTTGAAGTCCCGTACCACCAACCACTTCAGATGCGACATCCCCAGCCGCTGCAGCCGCCCGTGCGCCGAGCCCACTGCTGGGTTCTGGCCGAGTAGGAAGTAGCCGTCCACTTCGTCGCGCAACATCTTCATCACGGTCTGATACGTCCCGTGGGCGCCGTTGATGCGCGGCATGTAGTGGTAGGCGAAGTCGTTCTCCGGTTGGGCAGCCTCGCCCCACCAGGCTTTGAGCAGGCTGACGGTGTACGCGTCGGCGTCGGCCCAGTAGCCCTTCTGCTCTTTGGACCCCACGGCGGCCAAGTAGTCGGCGAGGGTGTCATGGGCGCCTGCTTCAGGCATCGGCAGGTAGCCGGGCAGCAGGTTGAACAGCGTGGGGATGTCGGTGGAGCCCTGGATGGTGGCGTGGCCGCGTAGCGCCATCACCCCGCCGCCGGGGCGACCGATGTTGCCGAGCAGCAACTGCAGTATCGCGGCGGTGCGGATGAACTGGGCACCTTGGGAGTGTTGGGTCCATCCCACCGCGTAGGCGAAGCAGGTGGTTCGGTCCCGGCCGGAGTTCTGTGTGATCGCCTTGGCAAGGTATTCGAAGTCGGCGGGAGAGATACCGCAGGTCTGTTCGATCAATTCCGGGGTGTAGCGCGCGTAGTGGCGCTTGAGGATCTGGAACACGGTCCGGGGGTGGGCCAGGGTCTCGTCCCGTGGAGGCCGAGCACGGTCCAATGGCACACCGCCCTCGCCGAAGACCTCACCCTCGGCAGGTTCTTGCCCGGGTGTCTCCCCGGACCGCCCGTCGGTACGGTCGGCGTCATTGTCGGCGTAGCGCCAACTGCTCAGGTCGTATTCACCGGTCTGCGGATCGAAGCCGGAGAACAGGCCGTCCAGGTCCTCGGTGTCCTGGAACTCATCGGTGATGATGCTGGCGGCGTTGGTGTATGCCCGTACGTAGTCATCGAACCAGAGGTCGTTGCTCAGGACGTAGTTGATCAACCCGCCAAGTAGCATGACGTCGGTACCTGCCCGGATCGGCACGTGCCGGTCGGCCAGCGCAGTGGTGCGGGTGAACCGGGGGTCAACGTGGATGACGGTGGCGCCACGGGATTTGGCCTCGGTCACCCACTGGAATCCGACCGGGTGGCACTCGGCCATGTTGGAGCCCTGGATGATGATGCAGTCGGCATTGGCCATGTCCTGCAGCGGTTGAGTGGCGCCGCCCCGCCCAAACGAGGTTCCCAGACTGGGAACCGTGGAGGAGTGTCATATACGGGCTTGGTTCTCGATCTGGATGGCACCGGCCGCGGAGAACAACTTCTTGATCAGGTAGTTCTCTTCGTTGTCGATGGTCGCTCCGCCCAAACTGGCGATGCCCATCGTCCGATTCAACCGCCGGCCGCGCTCGTCAACGTCCTCCCAGTGGTTGCGCCTGGCCTGCAGGAACCTGTCCGTGATCATCTCGATCGCGGTGTCCAACTCCAGCGGTTCCCACTCGGTGGCGTAGGGACGGCGGTACAGCACCGTGGTCTGCCGCGCGGGGGTATTGACCAGTTGTTCACTGGCGGCTCCCTTGGGGCAGAGCCGGCCCCGCGAGACCGGTGAGTCCGGATCCCCTTCGATGTGAATGACTTTGTTGTCCTTGGCGAACACCCGTTGCCCGCATCCGACCGCACAGTAGGGGCACACGCTTTGGACCACGGTGTCCGCCTCATCGGTGCGTGGCGCCGTGCTTCTGGACTTGGGGGACATCACCGCCGGGCCCCGTCCGTGGCGATCGTTGGTGCGCAGTTGCCGGATCACCGGCCACTCCAAGAACGTCAGCCGTGACATACCGGCCACGCTAACACTCCGCCATCCAGTTGTAATCTGGATCACGTCCGTGCTCTGGGTAGATAGGCTGTGAAAATGAAACTCCCCGCCGCCCTCGAACCGAAGTTCAATGACCAGATCACGCTCGAGTTGCAGGCCGCGCACGTGTACCTGCAATTGGCGATCCTGGCGGATGCCCACGACCTGCCCGGCATGGCCGCATGGCTGCGCGCCCAGTCGGAGGAGGAGCGTGAGCATGCGCAGAAGTTCATCGACCATGTGGTGGACCGCGGCGGCCATGCCGTGCTCGGCCCATTGGAAGCGCCCGGACTCGGCAGCGATCTGAGCGTGCAGTTGATCTTCAAGACTGCCTTGGACCATGAGCAGAAGGTGTCCGAGGCCATCCGCGAACTGGCCCGGGCCGCCGAGGCGGAGGGGGACTTGCCCTCCCGCAGTCTGTTGCTGTGGTTCCTGGAGGAGCAGGTGGAGGAGGAGGCAACGGTCGGTCAGATCCTCGGTCGCTTGGATCGAGTGGGGTCCGACGGCGCCGGAATCCTCCAGATCGACGCCGAATTGGGTGCTCGCGGAGTGGAGTCGGCCGGCACCGCCTAGTTGGGTGCGCGCGGAGTGGAGTCGGCCGGCACGGCCTAGTTGGGTGTCCGCGGAGTGGAGTCGGCCGGCACGGCCTAGATCGTTGATCCTTTCGTCGTCGGTGGTCTCAGGCGGTCAGGGAGGGATTGTCGGTGGGGCCGGGTGGCCCACTTGTACGGTGAACGTGTGGAGACCGAAGAGTTGCTCGCCCGCGCGGTGACCGGTGTGCTCCTGGTGTGCTGCGGACTACTGCTCCTGTGGACCGCCCGGGCCGCGGCGCACGGTCGGCTGCCACGCAACCGGCTCGCCGGTATCCGCACACGCGCGACGATGGCCAGTGACGAAGCCTGGCTCATTGGCCACCAGGCAGCCCGCCGACTCGGGGAGTGGGCCGGCGGGTGTTTCGTGGCCGCCGGCGCCGTGGCAGCGATGCCGGGCTCGCCCTGGGTGTTCGTCGGTGCCGCTTTGCTGGCCACCGTGGTGGCAATTGCGCTCGTTCTACGTGCCGGGGTGGTAGCCAGCAAGGCCGCTCACGCACATCACCGGACAACCCCTGACGCGCAGCCCAGTGGGCGACGAGACACCTAGCGGGCACCGGCAAACGCTCAGCACACGTAGGCGATCAGGATCCCGTCGTAGCCTTTTGAGCCCACCAACTGCAGGGCGGTGGCATCCAGGGTCCCGTTGCGCACCGCGGCACCGATCTCCTCGATCATCGTGCGGGTGCCCACCACATCGGGCCGGGTGTTCTGGGCGTCCCGGACGGCGCCAGACCGCACCACGTTGTCCACGACTAGCACCGCTCCCGGGCGGGTCAGTTCCAGTGCCCACTTCAGGTACGAGGGATTGTTCTCCTTGTCCGCATCGATGAACACCAGATCGAAGGGCGCCTCGTCGCGCAGGCTGGGTAAGGTATCGGCGGCCCGCCCCTCCAGCACCCGCACCTGCCCGCCGAGGCCGGCACGATCGATGTTCTCCCGCGCGACGCGGGCGTGCTTGGCGGAGTGTTCCAAGGTGAGCACGCGTCCACGCGGGCCTACCGCCCGCGCCAGATGAATGGTGGAGTACCCGAACAAAGTTCCGATCTCCAGGACCCGCTGTGCCCCGGCCGCACGGGTGAGCACACTGAGGAAACCACCGAGGAGTTCTGAGACCTGGATCTGGGGCAAGTCACCGGCCGCCCGGACCGCTTCGGCCAGCGCTGCGTCCGCCGGACGAAGGTGCTCAGTGAAGTAGTGGTCGACCTCCGACCACAGCCGTTGTGGTTCCATCGCAACTCTCCTTCGTCAGCGCACCGCAACGCCGCTGAGGCCGTGCACGAGCGCGCGGCCGTAGATCTCGTCGGGATCCAGGTGGCGCAGATCTTCCATCAGGGAGTCCTGCAGGGGCCGCTTGGCCATCGCTACCTGCCGCGGCGGTCCCGAATCGGTCCTGATCGTCACCACTCCCGAGCCCTCGGGACGTCGCATGCGAATCACTCCGGTGGGTCGGTGCAGTTCCACGCCGGTGATAACGCTCGCGTCGGAGTCGTGTTCCACCTGGGCCGCGCACTGCAGCCGGTCGGCGAACCAGGCCGCCAGCAGGTGCGTTGAGGGCCGATCGGTGTTGCCCTGCACCAGCACTTCGGTAATGGGCGTCGTCGGATCAGCCTCGACGACGCCGGCGCTCAACCCCCGCCAGAGGGTGGTTCGCGCCCAGGACAGGTCGGTGTCGCCCGGTGCGTAGTGTTCGCGCAACGCTTGCAGGCGCCCGATCGGATCGGATACCTCACCCACGTCGCTAATGCGACGTTGGGCGAGCCTGCCCAGCGGGTCCCCGGCAAGGTCCGTGGGTGAGTCTTTGGGCCACCACGCCACCAGCGGGGTGTCCGGCAGCAGCAGCGGGGTGATCAACGTGTCCATCGACTCGCGGGTGGCTCCCAGGGGCCGCAAGATGACCACCTCGGCAGCGCCGGCGTCCCCGCCGATGCGGATCTCGGCGTCTAGACGTGGCTCACCGTCCCCCTCCTGGGGTTCGATCACCACGACCCGGGAGGGGTGTTCGCGGCTGGCCTGATTCGCGGCTTCGAGCGCTGGTTCGATGTCTCCGCCGGAGGAGATGATGACCAGGGTCATCACCCGTCCCAGAGCCGCGGCCCCGCCCTCCTCGCGCAGGTTGACCAACTCGCCGACCACGTCCGCGCTTGAGGTGCGCTGCAGTGTCACGATCATGGCTGCCTCCAAGTCCGACCATCTCGCGCCAGCATCTGCTCGGCCGACGGGGGCCCCCAACTACCCGGCCGGTATTCTTCCGGGCGGCCGCGGGATGCCCAGAAGTCGATGATCGGATCCAGGATCCGCCAGGACCGTTCCACCTCCGGTTGCCGCGGGAACAACGGCGGATCGCCCAGCATGACGTCGAGCAGCAACCGCTCGTAGGCTTCCGGGGATGCTTCGGTGAACGCGTGACCGTACCCGAAGTCCATCGTCACATCCCGCACCTCCATCGCGGTGCCCGGGATCTTCGAGCCGAAGCGTAGCGTGACACCCTCATCGGGCTGCACCCGGATCACGATCGCGTTCTGGCCGAGTTCCTGGGTGTCGTTGAGGTCGAAGGGCAGGTGCGGTGCGCGTTTGAACACCACCGCGATCTCGGTGACCCGCCGACCCAATCGTTTACCGGTGCGCAGGTAGAACGGCACCCCGGCCCAACGGCGGGTGTCGATGTCCAAGCGGACCGCGGCGTAGGTCTCGGTGGTGGAGTCGGGATCCATGCCCTCCTCCTCCAGATAGCCGCGCACGTGACGCCCGCCCTGCCACCCGGCGATGTATTGGCCCCGGGCGGTGTGCCGCTCCAGATCATCGGGCACCCGGACGGCGGAGAGAATTTTCTCCTTCTCCGCCCGCAACGCGTCGGCGGCGAAGGAGACCGGTTCCTCCATCGCGGTCAGCGCCAGGAGTTGCAGCAAATGGTTCTGCATCACGTCCCGCGCCGCGCCCACGCCGTCGTAGTATCCGGCGCGAGTCCCGATTCCAATGTCCTCGGCCATGGTGATCTGGACGTGGTCGACGAAGCGCTCGTTCCACACCGGTTCGAACAGCGTGTTGGCGAACCGCAGAGCCAGGAGATTCTGCACCGTCTCCTTGCCCAGGTAGTGGTCGATCCGGAACACCGATTCGGGCGGAAAAACCCGCTCCACCGACTCGTTCAGGCTCTGCGCGCTGGCCAGATCGTGGCCGAATGGCTTCTCGATCACCACTCGCCGCCAGGAGCCGTTGGAATCCCGGGACAGGCCGGACTCGGCAAGTTGCTCCAGCACCACCGGAAATTGGTCCGGCGGGATCGACAGGTAGAAGGCGTGATTGCCTCCGGTGCCTCGTTCGGCGTCCAACTCCTTCACCGTCTGCGCCAGCCGTTCGAAGGCCTTGGGATCGGTGAACTCGCCCTGGACGAACCGGATGCCCTGACTCATCTGCCGCCATGCGTCCTCGTCGAATGGAGTGCGGGCGTGCTCACGTACCGCCTCCAGGGCGATCTGTTGGAAGTCCTGGCGGTCCCACTCCCGCCGGGCGAAACCGGTCAGCGCGAACCCGGGAGGCAGCAGGCCCCGGTTGGCCAAGTCGTAGATCGCCGGGATGAGTTTGCGTTTCGCGAGATCTCCGGTCACGCCGAAGAGCACCAGGCCGCAGGGGCCCGGAATCCGGGGCAGTCGCCGGTCAGCCGGATCGCGTAAGGGGTTGGTTGGCCCGGCTGCGGAGACGGGCCTCACGCCTGGCCGCCGCTAGCGGTCTGCGCGCGGGCAGTCCTGTCCAACTCCGCGCCGACGGTTTCCAACAATTCCTCCCATGAGGCGATGAACGACTCCACTCCCGCGGCCTCCAGATCGGCCAGGATCTGTTCGTAGTCGACACCCAGGCGTAACACTTCGTCAATGACCGCCTGCGCCTCCTCGTACCGACCCTGGGCGGTGTCGGCCCCGGTAGCGGGGGAGTGGTCGGCGACCGCAGCCAACGTGGCCGCCGGCATGGTGTTCACCACATCCGCCGTCACCAACTCATCGACGTACATCGTGTCCGGATAGGCCGGATCCTTAGTTCCCGTGGAGGCCCACAGCGGGCGCTGCACGTGTGCACCGGCCCCGGCCAACTCCTCGAACCGGGGGGAAGTGAAGATCTCCTGGAAGACCTGGTAGGCCAGCCGCGCTCCGGCGACCGCGGTGCGCCCCCGCACGGCTCTGGCCTGGTCGGTGCCGATGTCATCGAGCGCAGCGTCGACCTTGGTGTCGATTCGGGAGAGGAAGATCGAGGCCACGGAACGTATCGCACCCAGGTCCACGCCGGCCTGCTGAGCACGCTCCAACCCGTCCAAGTATGCCTGGGCCACTGCGCGGTAGCGGTCCAGCGAGAAGATCAGCGTCACATTTACGCTGATCCCCTCGGCGATCGCGGCGGTGATAGCCGGCAAACCTTCGACGGTGGCCGGGATCTTGATCATCGCGTTCGGGCGGTCCACCGTACGCCACAGCAGCCTGGCTGCCTCGACCGTGGCGTCGGTGTCATGGGCCAGTCGCGGATCAACCTCGATCGACACCCGCCCATCCCGACCTCCGGTGCGCTCATACACGTCCGCGAACAGGTCGCAGGCCGCGCGCACGTCGTCGGTAGTCAACGCCAGCACGGCCGACTCGGTGCCGGCGCCGGCCGCCGCTAATTGCTCCAGTTGGTCCTGGTAAGCATCGCCGCGGCTGACCGCACCGGCAAAGATGGTCGGGTTCGTGGTCACCCCCACCACATGGCGGGTGTCGATCAGGCGGGCGAGGCTCCCGTCCTGTAGGGCATCCCGGGACAGGTCATCGAGCCAGACCGACACTCCGGCTTCGCTGATCCGGGCCAATGGTGAGGTGGACATGACAGGCTCCTTCGTCGTCGTTAGCCCCGAGATGCGGCAAGGGATTCTTCCGCGGCACGGACCGCCGCCTCGGCGGTGATCCCGAACTCCCGGAAGAGAGTCTGATAATCAGCCGAGCCGCCGTAGTGCTCCAGGGAGACGGCCCGCCCGGCGTCACCGATGTAGCGGTGCCAGGGCATGGCGATTCCGGCCTCGATGCTCACCCGAGCACGAACATCGCTGGGCAGCACTTCCTCGCGGTAATCCTCGTCCTGGTCCTCGAACCATTCCAGGCACGGCGCCGAGACCACTCGTGTGGGAATTCCCCGGTCCTCCAGTTCGGTGCGTGCCTCCACCGCTAGTTGCACCTCGGAACCGGTGGCCAACAAGATCACCTCGGGCCGCCCGGAGGATGCCTCCAGCAAAACGTAGGCGCCCCTGGCCACCCCGGCTGCGGCAGCGAACCCGTCCTGCCCGCGCGGGAAGGTGGGCACGTTCTGGCGGGTGAGCACAAGGCCCGCGGGCTCATCGCGTTCCAGAATTGTGCGCCACGCCCAGGCGGTCTCGTTCGCATCGGCCGGCCGCACCAGCGCCAGGTCCGGGATAGCCCGCACCGCGGCCAGGTGTTCCACCGGCTGGTGGGTCGGTCCGTCCTCACCCAGGCCGATGGAGTCGTGGGTCCACACGAAGATCGACGGCGCCTTCATCAGCGCGGCCAGGCGCACTGCAGGACGCATGTAGTCACTGAACGTGAAGAACGTGCCGCCGTAAGGACGAGTCAAGCCGTTCAACGCGATGCCGTTGAGGATCGTGCCCATTCCGTGCTCACGGATGCCGAAGTGCATCGTGCGTCCATACGGGTTACCGGTGAACTGCTCGGTGGAACGGCGCGCCGGGATGAACGACGGCTCACCCTTCATGGTCGTGTTGTTGGAACCGGCCAGGTCCGCCGAACCACCCCACAGTTCCGGGAGCGGATCGGCCAACGCCGCCAGCACCGCTCCCGACGCCGCGCGGGTGGCCACGTCCTTGCCCGCCTCGAACGTCGGCAGCGCGTCGGTCCAACCCTCCGGGAGGCGGCGTTCGCGCAGTCGTTGGAGCAACTGGGCGCCCTCGGGATTGGCTGCCTCCCACTCGGTGAGTTTGGCGTCCCAGTCCGCGTGGGCCTTTGCGCCCCGGTCCACCAGGCCGCGAGTATGCGTCAGCACCTCCGGTTCCACCACGAAGTTCTGGTCGGGGTCGAACTCCAGCACGTTCTTCAGCGCGGCGACTTCCTCAGCGCCGAGTTTCGCGCCATGTGCCCCGTGGGTGTTCTGTGCAGTCGGGGCGGGCCAGGCGATGATGGTGGACAACCGGATGAGACTGGGCCGGTCGCCTACCTGCTTGGCCTCATCCAGGGCGGCTGCGAGGGCGTCCACGTCTTCCACGTACCGGTTACCGCCCCCGGTCCAGTCCACGTGCTGGGTGTGCCATCCATAGGCCTCGTACCGGGCCATCACGTCTTCGGTGAACGCGATGTCGGTGTCTCCCTCGATCGAGATCTGGTTGTCGTCCCAGATCACCACGAGATTGCCCAGCTCCTGGGTGCCGGCAAGCGCGGATGCTTCGTGGCTGACCCCTTCCTGCAAGTCACCATCGGAGGCGATGACGTAGACCCGGTGGTCGAAGGGGGAGGTGCCCTGGTCCGCGTCCGGATCGAGCAGGCCACGCACGCGCCGCTGCGCGTAGGCCATTCCCACCGCCGTGGAGATGCCTTGTCCCAGTGGGCCGGTGGTGGTCTCCACTCCGTCGGTGAAGCCGTACTCGGGGTGGCCAGGCGTCTTGGAGCCGAACGTGCGCAACGCTTGTAGGTCCTCGATCTCCAGACCGAATCCGCCGAGGAACAACTGGATGTACTGGGTCAGGCTGGAGTGGCCGGCCGACAGCACGAACCGGTCCCGACCCAACCAGTGCGGATCGGCCGGGTCCGATGCCATGACGTTCTGGTACAGCAAATAGGCCACTGGTGCCAGGGCGATTGCGGTGCCGGGATGACCGTTGCCGGCCTTCTCAACTGCGTCAGCAGCCAACACCCGGGCGGTGTCCACTGCGCGTAGATCCAGATCGGTCCAGCCTGTTGTGGTGGCTTTCGGGGCTTTAGCGTTCACGGGCTTCCCTTCCGCCCTTGACGGGCGTGCGTTCTGCTCGCACTGCCGATGAACACGCCATGGCAGCGGTGTGGGTTGGTTCACTCTGTGCCGAGCCTATCGAGTCAGGCGCGGTCGGCACGCGTTGACAATCCTTGTCCGCCACCATCGCCCGCCGGCGGGGGCGACGCCAAGGTGGGCATCCGCCGTGTCCTGCAACACACAACAGTGAGGATAGCGCTTTCCGCACTGGCTGGCTAGATCCGCTGGAGCCGACTTGACCGGCCCATCTAGCGGCGGCCTCTGGTGGAGACGGCAACCTGCGGATGCGCAAGATGTAGCCCGCGGATGGGCGGGGCAAGACTCTCGTATGTGGAAATGCACTAGGCCCGGATGCGCAAGGTGTAGCCCCTGGTGGTGGAGCGCCCAGCGCCTCGCTGACCCGAGAGGTCGCTGCATCGGGCTGTGGACCACTTAGACTGGCATGAGCAAGAGCGTCGCAGCCCAGCCCGGCCCGGGACTGGTCGGCTGTGCAGCAGGAGATGGTGAGGTCGTGTCGCAGACGGAAGCAGATCCGGTCAACGTCGGAGGAGAGACCGCGGTTCGGCCGGGGGAGAGGTCGGACTCGGCGCAGCGCACGCGGCCACCCGCGGGGCAGCAGAGCCGAGGTGCGAAGGTCAAGGCGTACGTGGCCTTGACCAAGCCCCGAGTGATCGAATTGCTGCTGGTCACCACGGTTCCGACGATGTTCCTGGCCGAGCGGGGCTTCCCCGGTTGGTGGCTGGTGGTGGCCACCCTTATCGGCGGTGCCACCGCCGCAGGTTCGGCGAACGTGTTCAACATGGTCTACGACCGGGACATCGATGCGTTGATGAACCGGACCAAGAACCGCCCGTTGGTCACCGGAGAGATCACCCCGCGGCAAGCGATGGTGTTCGCCTTCGCGCTCGGCGTCTTCGCGATCGGTTGGCTCGGCCTGGTAGTCAACTGGGTCTCCGCCGCACTGTGTCTGGCGGCCATCGTGATGTACGCCGTGGGTTACACGGTGCTGCTGAAGCGCCACACGTCCCAGAACATCGTGTGGGGCGGCGCTGCCGGGTGCATGCCAGTGCTGATCGGGTGGTCCGCCGTGACCGGATCCCTGTCCTGGGCGCCGGTGCTGCTGTTCGGCATCATCTTCTTCTGGACGCCCCCGCACTACTGGCCGCTGTCGATGAAATTCAAGGCCGATTACACCCGCGCCGACGTGCCGATGCTCCCCGTGGTCTCCCCGGACACACGGGTGGCGCGCCAGATGATCGCCTACACCGTGGCGATGATTGCGTGCTCCTTGGCGCTGGTGCCGGTAGCGGACATGGGTTGGCTGTACACCGCGGCCGCGGCGTTGTCCGGCGGCTGGTTCCTGTGGCTGTGCATTGCGCTCTACCGCCGGGCACGCCACGGCAACCCGAAGAAACTTCGCGCCATGAAGGTGTTCCACGCATCCATCACCTATCTCACCGTGTTATTCGTGGTGATCGCCGTCGACCCGTTCCTACCCTTCTAAGCCGGTGCCCGCCCCAGGTCAGGAGCCCCCGCGCGCAGCAGCGGCCGACGACGACGCCGGGCCGTTCACGGGTGTGCTGCGCCAATACCTGGCTCACCTGGGCATCGAACGCGGGCTATCCGGCCACACGCTGGGAGCTTACCGGCGCGACTTGACCCGCTACGCACGGTTCCTGCTGACCCGCCGGCGCACCGACCTGGAGCAGGTGACGGAAGCGGACGTTGCCGCCTACGTGGAGGCGATCCGAGCCGGGAGCGACGGAGGGCGTGCGCTGTCGGCCAGTTCGGCGGCAAGGGCCGTGGTCGCCATCCGCGGCTGGCACAAGTTCGAGGCGATGGAGGGGCGTACCACGCATAACCCCGCGGCGCAGATCAAGCCCCCGGGCACCACCAAGCGCCTGCCCAAGGCCGTCTCGGTGGATCAGGTGGACCAACTCCTTCAGGGCGCCTCCGCGGCACCGGGAGTTCTGGGGCTGCGGGACCGGGCCTTGGTCGAGGTGCTGTACGGTACCGGCGCGCGGATCAGTGAGGCGGTCGGGCTCAGCGTGGACGATGTGGTGCTGGACCGCACGGCGGCCAGCGTGCGGCTGTTCGGCAAGGGGCGCCGTGAACGCGTGGTGCCCATGGGCAGGTTCGCCGTCCAGGCCCTTGAGGCCTACCTGGTGCAAGCCCGGCCGGCGCTGGCCAGTAAGGGCCGCGGCAACACCGCGCTGTTCCTGAACCAGCGAGGAAACCCCCTGAGCCGGCAGAGTGCTTGGGCGGTGTTGCAACAAGCCGCCGAACGCGGCGGGATGACCGCACGGATCTCCCCGCACACGCTGCGCCATTCCTATGCCACCCACCTGCTCGCCGGCGGCGCCGACGTGCGCGTCGTCCAGGAATTGCTCGGGCACGCCTCGGTGACCACCACCCAGATCTACACCCACCTCACCCCCGACGCGCTGCGAGAGGTCTACGCGGCCGCTCACCCCCGGGCACTGGGGTAGGCCCGCTCGCCCCCGGGCCACTAGGTTGGACCCGCTCGCCTCCGGGGCGCTAAGTTAGGCCCGCTCACCCCCGGGGCACTGGGTTGGACCCGATCGCCCCTAGCGCAGCTTAGGCCCGCTCACCGTCGCGCGCCGGGTCAGAACGCATCGCGGACGTGCACCTGCCAGCCGCCAAGCGCTCGGTCGAGCACGGCGTCGGTGGCCTCATCGCCGCCGGCCAGCCCGCCCGCCATCCGGATATTCGCACTGGACTGCGCCCCGGCCCAGGCCAGGGCGATACCCGATGGGGTGTAGACCGGGGCATCCAGGGGAGCCTGGCTCGCGGTGCCGGTGCGCCGGCAGATGGCGCCGCCGTCGTCGGCAGTGAGCAGGTAGGCACCGTCCATCACCCCGAAAGGATCCCCGGTGACGCTGAAATTCAGGTCGCGGCTCACCCTCAGGCGGCGCAAGGTGAACGCTGCGGCGACGTCGTCCAGGCGGAGCATGTAGGGGCCGGTGGAAATGGTGCGCCAGGCTGCGGGAGGCAGGAACAGGCGCGCCACGTCCGCCCCGGAGGTGTGCAGCCGGATGAGGCCCAGCACCGGGGCGAAGGAGCCCAGCAGCCGCCACAGGGCCCGGTAGGCCGCTGAGGTAGAGGCGATCAGGTCGTGTACGACCAGGGCGGCATCGGACCGCTCCTGCGTCCCGCGGACCCAGTTCACATAACCTTGCAGTTGGCCGTCGGGCCCGGTAGCAACGCTGACGCCGGTGAACTCCTGGGTGAGGTCGGTCGGGGGGAAGTTGGGGCCGGTGCGAGTCAGCGGCCCGTTCTGCGCGGCGGCCCACTGGTCGTACAGCCTCCGAATCGCCTCGCCGTCCGCCGTGGTGGCGCGGCGAGTGGTTACGGGGCCGTCCTGGCCCGGCAGACCGGTGGAATCCTCGATCCGCACCGCCGCGGCCGCGGTCGTCGGGATCTCCACCACGTCGTAGGAGGTCAGTAGGGCATAGCCGAGGCGGTGATAAATACCGGGGGCGGAGGCGAACAGGGTGGAGATCACGTCGCCCGATGCGCGCCCGTCGGCCAACACCTGACCGATCAGCGGACGCAGCAGGCCACGGCCCCGATACTCGGCCGCCACGGTGACCCCGGCCAACCCGTTGGTGGGCACCTCTACGCCGCCGAACCAACTGGCGTAGGCGCGGCGGAAAGCCCGTGCGGCAAGCGTGGCACCGTCGAACGTGCCCCAGGGGCTTTGGCCGGCAATCGGCCACTCGCCGCCAGAGGGCGACGGGGCCGTGCCGAAGGCCTCGGTGCCCAGGATGCTGCTGGCGCGCCGGTCGGAGCGGGACAACGGTCGTATCTGGAACGACATGGTGGCCCAGCGTAGCGAGCCGTGCAGCCGGCGAGGGTCGGCGTAGCGAGCGGTGCAGCCGGCGAGGGGCGGCGTAGCGAGTCGCGCCGCCGGTGAAGGTCGGCGTAGCGAGTCGCGCCCGGCGAGGGCCGGCATAGTGGATCGCACACCCGGTCACGCCCGCCGCACCGCAACACGCACCGGCCCTCGGGCGGCCGGCCCGGCTACCGGAGATCCGCAGCAGGGGGCAATGCGGAACCGCGCGGGTCTCGCCCGACTCGGCGCGGACAGTTGGTCGATGCGGCCTTGGGAAGTAGGTTGGCCGCGTGAGCACCGACAACCCTGCGGAGATCAAGGCCCGCGACTTCCCCGAACCCCAGCCGCTCAACGCTCATGGCCCGGCCCGCATTATCGCGATGTGCAACCAGAAGGGCGGGGTGGGCAAGACCACCACGACGATCAACCTGGGTGCAGCGCTGGCCGAGTACGGGCGCAAGGTGCTGCTGGTGGATCTGGACCCCCAGGGCGCCGCGTCCGCCGGGTTGGGCCTGAACGCCCACGAGTTGGATCAAACGATCTACACCACGCTGATGGCCGAGCAGCCCGACATTACCCAGATCATCCACCGGACCGAGGTGCCGGGCTTGGACCTGGTGCCCGCCAACATCGACCTGTCCGCCGCTGAGGTGCAACTGGTCAACGAAGTGGCGCGGGAGCAGGCGCTGGCTCGCGTGCTGCGGCCCGTCACCGACGAGTACGACGTGATCCTGGTGGACTGCCAACCCTCGTTGGGTCTGCTGACCGTGAACGCGCTAACCGCTGCGCACGGTGTGATCATCCCGCTGGAAACGGAGTTCTTCGCCCTGCGTGGGGTGGCGTTGCTGGTTGAGACCATCGAGAAGGTGCGCGACCGACTCAACCCGCGCCTGACCATCGACGGCATCCTGGCCACTATGTACGACTCACGCACCCTGCACTCCCGCGAAGTGCTCGCTCGCGTGCAAGAAGCCTTCGGCGACCAGGTCTTCCACACCGTGATTACCCGCACGGTGAAGTTCCCCGACGCCTCCGTGGCCACTGAACCGATCACCTCCTACGCCCCCAACCACGCCGGGGCGTACAACTACCGCAAACTCGCCCGAGAACTGATCAGCCGTGGCGACGTCGCCTGACGTCGGGCCCGAACATCCGGCCGGAGGCGCCACGGTGGACGCCGTCCGCCGAGAAACCCTCACCGCACCTGCCTCGCACCCTGTAACCGCGCCGTCCGGTCCCGCGTCCCAACCGCCCCCGGGAGGGGACCAGGACGCCGACGCCGCGCACGTGCGCCTCGGCTCCCGACCCGGGTTCGAGGTGCGCCTGGAGAATTTCTCCGGCCCGTTCGACCTGCTGCTGTCCCTGATCGCCAAACACAAGTTGGACGTCACCGAGGTGGCGTTGGCAGAGGTGACCGACGACTTCATCGCCCACCTGCGCGCGCAAAGCGAATGGGACCTGTCCCAGGCCAGTGAATTCCTGGTGATCGCCGCGACACTGCTGGAACTCAAAGCCGCGAGGTTACTGCCCCAAGGTGACACCGAGGACGTGGAGGACCTGGAACTGCTGGAGGCCCGCGACCTGCTGTTCGCCCGACTCCTGCAGTACCGAGCTTTCAAGGAAGTGGCCGCACACCTGGAAACCGAGTGGGAGCGCAACAGTCGTTCCTACCCGCGCAACGTGGGTCTGGAGCCGAGGTTCGCCGCGCTGCTTCCGGAACTGATCATGCGGGTCACTCCCGAGCAGTTGGCGGCCATGGCGGCCCGGGCGCTGGCTCCCAAGGACGAACCCGCGGTGGACCTGAGTCACCTGCACAACCCGGTGATCAGCGTGCGGGAGCAAGCCGCGGTGATCGTCCAGCGCCTACGACGCGAACGCAACCTCACCTTCCGCACCCTGACTCAGGACGCCGCCGGGCTGAACGTGGTCGTGGCTCGCTTCTTGGCGTTGCTGGAGTTGTACCGCGAAGGGGTGGTGGCATTCGATCAGGTGACCGCACTGGCGGAACTGACGATCCGCTGGACCGGCAGCGACCAGGGCGACGTCGCCGTCTCCGATGAGTACGACGACGACCCTCCGGCCCGCCGGGGAAGGCACGTGAAGCAGGAGGCACCATGACGAAGGGTACGAACACGAGGGAGGCAGTAGAAAGCGTGGATACGGCCACCCCGGTGCCCGATGCGCCCGGCGGGCTACTCAGCGCCCTGGAAGCGATTCTGATGGTCGCCGACAGCCCGGTCAGCGCCGAACATCTGGCCAGGGTGCTGCAAGTGCCGGTTGCGCAGATCCGTCAGTCACTGGCGGAACTGGCTCGCGACTACACCGACGGCCCGCGGCCCCGCGGGTTCGAGTTGCGCGAGGCCGGAGGCGGTTGGCGGTTGTACTCCGCACCCGCCTACGCCGACGCCGTGGAAGCGTTCGTGCTCGAGGGGCAGACGGCGAGGCTGACGCAGGCGTCGCTGGAGACGCTCGCGGTGATCGCCTACCGCCAGCCGGTCTCCCGGGGACGGATCGCGGCGATCCGAGGGGTGAACGTGGACTCCGTGGTGCGCACCCTTCTCACCCGTGGCCTGATCGAGGAGGCGGGGGCGGATGAGGAAGGGGGCGCCATGCTGTACCGAACCACCGCCTACTTCCTGGAACGGATGGGCCTGCGCTCGTTGGAGGACCTGCCGCCGCTGGCCCCTTACCTGCCGGACCTGGAGGCGCTGGACGACGTGGACGGCCTGGCATGACCGGCCGGCCGGCACATCACCCCGAGGGCGTGCGCCTGCAGAAAGTGCTGGCCGAGGCGGGCTTGGGGTCGCGACGCAAGTGCGAAGAACTCATTGCCGCGGGGCGAGTGCAGGTCGACGGGGTGACCGTGGACCGGCTCGGCGTGCGTGTAGATCCGCGCACCGCGATCATCCATGTGGACGGGGTGCGGGTGCCCCTCGATCAGGACAAGGTCACTCTGGCGCTGAACAAGCCGCTCGGGGTGCACTCCACCATGGCCGACGAGCAGGGTAGACCCGACCTGAGCACATTCGTGGCGGACCGGCCGGAGCGGTTGTTCCACGTGGGCCGCTTGGACGCCGACACCCAAGGATTGCTCTTGCTGACCAATGACGGCGAACTCGCCCACCGGTTGGCCCATCCTTCCTATGAGGTGCCGAAGACTTATGTCGCCACGGTCACCGGCCAGGTACGGCGCGGTCTTGGCCGCACCCTTACCGCCGGCGTCGAACTCACCGACGGTCACGCCCGCGCGGATGATTTCAAGGTGCTGGAGACCACGCCGGGGGAGTCGTTGGTGGAAATCACCTTGCACGAGGGGCGCAAACATATCGTGCGCCGGTTGCTGGCCGAAGTCGGTCATCCGGTGACCCGGCTCACCCGCACCCGCATGGGGCCGATCCGCCTGGGCCAACTCAAACCCGGCCGGACTCGCGAGATCCAGGGCGCCGAGCTGGGCCGGCTGATGGCCGACGTCGGGCTCTAGGCCCGGCGCGGGATAGGGTTCTCTGCGTGCCTTCGCTTGCCTCGACAACAGGCCCCGTGCTCATCGTGGGCACCGGGTTGCTCGGCGCCAGTATCGGCCTGGGCCTTCGCGCCCAAGACGTGCCGGTGTGGCTCCATGACGCCTCTCCCACCGCCCTCGCCCTGGCGCGGGACGTGGGCGCCGGGACCATCCACGACGATTCGGCGCCCGAACCGCAACTGGTGATCATCGCCGCCCCACCCGACGTCACCGCCGGGCTGGTCGCCCAAGCCCTGCGCGACCATACCGAGGCGGTCGTGACCGACGTGGCCAGCGTCAAAGGGGTGCTGCTGCAAGAATTGCAGGCGATACCGGGCACGGACCTGTCCAGATACGTGGGTTCCCACCCGATGGCGGGTCGCGAACGCTCCGGCGCGGCGGCCGGATCATCGGAACTCTTCGCGGGACGGCCCTGGGTGATCACCGAGCACCCAGGCAGCGACCCGGCTGCGGTGCGCATGGTGCGGCACCTGGCAACCGATCTTGACGCCAGCCCGGTGCACCTGGACCCGGTCGACCACGATGAGGCCGTCGCCCTGGTCTCGCACTTGCCCCAGATGATGGCCTCACTGGTGGCTGCCCGCCTCACCGAAGCACCGCCGGAGTCCCTGGCGCTTTCCGGGCAAGGCTTGCGCGACGTCACCCGGATCGCGGCGAGCGATGCCCGCTTGTGGGCGGCGATCATCACGGGTAACGCTGCCGCGGTCCACACCGCGCTGAGCGAGGTGCGCACAGACCTGGACCAGGTGCTGCACGCCCTGGAACGGGCAGCCACGGACGGGCCGATGGCAGCCGGGGCCGCTGGTGCGATCTCCGGGCTCATCACCGCCGGTAACGAAGGCGCCCGAAGGATCCCGGGTAAGCACGGCGGCGCCCGCAGGCTCTACGCCGAGGTGACCGTGTTGGTACCCGACGAGCCCGGGGAACTGGGCCGTTTGTTCTCCGAAATCGGCGACATCGGCGTGAACATCGAGGACTTCGCGATGGAACACTCCCCGAAGCAGAAGGTAGGGATGGCAATCGTGTCGGTTCTTCCCGACGCCGCGGCCGGGCTTCACGATGCGCTCACCCAGCGCGGCTGGCGGGTGGTGACACCGTGAGCCGCGATGAGATCCGCCGAGCCCAGCCGGCTGATGCGGGCGGTAGACCCCGCGGCCTGATCGTGGCCATCGACGGCCCCTCGGGCACGGGTAAGTCGACGATCTCCAGGTTGGTCGCCCAGAACCAGGGGCTGGCCTATCTGGACACCGGTGCGATGTACCGAGCACTCACCTGGTGGTGCCTGCACCAGGGCATCGACCTGAGCGATCACGAGGCAGTCGCGGACGGCGCTGCCATCATGCCCCTACGCATCAATACCGATCCCGCCAACCCGACCTTCGCCGTCGGTGATCATGACATCACCGGTGACATCCGCAGCGAACGGATTTCCACCAGGGTGTCCGAGGTAGCCACCAACCTGAAGGTGCGCCCGTTGCTCCAGGAGCAACAACGCCGGGCGATCGAGGCCGAGGTGATGCCCGGCGGGTTCAGCCAGGGCCGGGGCATCGTGGCCGAGGGCCGGGACATCACCACCGTCGTGGCCCCGCAGGCACAGGTGCGGGTCTTGCTGGTGGCGGATGAGCATGTCCGTCTGGCGCGGCGCAGTAACGAGTTGCACGGCCGGGCCGATGCCCAGGCGCTAGCGGCTACCCGTGATCAGGTGGTGCGCCGCGACGCCCAGGACGGCACGGTCTCGAACTTCACCACCGCCGCCGCCGGGGTCAGCACGGTGGATACCTCACAGATGACGGTGGACCAGGCCGTCGCCGCGGTCCTAGAACTCGTGGAGGCAGCACGATGAATTCCCAACCACCCGCAGAGTCCGCCCAGCCCCAGCGGCCCACGGGTAAGTCCGCTGGAGGCAGGGGAGCGGCGAACAGCCCCGGACAGGCGATCAAACCCGAACACATCAAGAGATGGGGGCCCAAGTGGTCGCGGCGGGTGGGGTGGGTACTGGCCCGGGTGTTGTGGAACACCAAGGTGATTGGCCGCGAGCACGTGCCCCGGACCGGCCGGGTGCTGATCGCCGCCAACCACACCGGCATCATCGATGGCCCGCTGCTACACGGGGTGATCCCGCGCTCCTCCCACATCATCATCAAGGAGGAGATCTTCAACGTCTTCTTCATCGGCTTCCTGATGCGCTGGGCCGGCCAGATCCCGGTGGACCGCAAGAACGGCCGGGCGGCGCTGCAGACCGCGCTGGCATTGCTGAACGAGGACCGGCTCGTCGGGGTTTTCCCGGAGGGCACACGCGGGTCCGGGGACGTGAAGCAGACCAAGGCCGGAATCGCATGGCTGGCAGTACGTTCCGGGGCGCCGGTGGTGCCGGTGGCGATCCTGGGGACGCGGCCCCCAGGAAAGAAACCCGGTCACGTGCCCGGGCCGCGGGCCAAGTTGCATGTCGTGTACGGCGAGCCCTTCCAGGCCACCGATCCGGAATTGGGTACCGGACGCGTGGCGGTAAGCCACGCGATGGGCGTGATCCAGCAACGCATGAGTGAACACGTGCAAGAGGCATCGCAACGCACCGGCGTGCCGTTGCACGCGGCGACCGAGATCTGATCGCCCGGCGATCTGATCAGGCCGCCCGGCGATCCGCTCATTCTGCCCGGCGATCTGATCACGCGTGATCGCGACCAACCGCGCTGGTGCGCGATGATGGGGGAGTGAACTCCAGCCAGCCCCGCTCATGGCCCGACGACGCGCAGCACTCCACGCGCAGCGAATCAGGCCCCAGCATTGATGAACCGCCCGCGCCCGAGACCTGGCAGGATGCCGACGCGAGCCCGGACCTGACCGAGTCGGCGGAACAGGTCCAACGAGCCGAAGCCCTACGTGCCGGACTTCGCGAGTACGACCTCGCCGAGGAGGACCTCGCTCTGCTGGCCGGTGCCGAAACGGCTACGGGAGAAGATGAGGGCGGGGGCCCGCTGCCGGTATTGGCGGTGATCGGGCGTCCGAACGTGGGCAAGTCCACGTTGGTGAACCGGATCCTGGGGCGCCGGGAGGCCGTGGTCCAGGACACTCCGGGTGTTACCCGGGACCGTGTGCTCTATCCGGCCGAGTGGGCCGGGCGGGAATTTCTGGTCATGGACACCGGTGGTTGGGAACGCGACGTCAGCGGACTATCCGCACGCGTGGCCGAACACGCCGAGATCGCTATCGATCTCGCCGACGCAGTGTTGTTCGTCGTGGACGCGACCGTGGGCCCGACCGCTACCGACGAACACGTGGTGCGGCTGTTGCGCCGTTCGGGCAAGCCCACCGTGCTGGTGGCCAACAAAGTGGATAACGCACGCACCGAGGCGGACGCCGCACTCTTGTGGTCCCTCGGGTTGGGCGAGCCGTACCCCGTTTCGGCGTTGCACGGCCGAGGCTCCGGTGACTTGCTGGACCGGGCGATGGACGTGCTTCCACGGGTCTCCGGTGCCGCCGGGCGGTCGCTGGAGGAAGGGCCCCGGCGGGTGGCGCTGATCGGGCGCCCCAACGTCGGAAAGTCCTCGTTGCTCAATCGTCTCATCGGAGCGGAACGGGTGGTGGTGGACGACGTAGCCGGAACCACCCGCGATCCGGTGGATGAGTTGGTGCACCTGCAAGGAAGGGACTGGTGGTTCGTGGACACCGCCGGAATCCGCCGGCGGGTGCACCAAACGCGCGGCGCGGACTTCTACGCCTCGTTGCGCACCCAGAGTGCCCTGGAGAAGGCGGAGGTCGCGGTCGTCCTGGTCGATGCCTCCGAACCGTTGACGGAGCAGGACACTCGTGTGATCCAGCAAGCCATCGACGCCGGCCGGGCGCTGGTGATCGCGTTCAACAAGTGGGACTTGGTGGACGAGGAACGGCGATACGTGTTGGAGCGGGAGATCGAGCGGGATCTGGTCCAGGTGCAGTGGGCGCCGCGGGTGAACCTGTCCGCATTGACCGGATGGCACACGAACCGTTTGGTGCGTGCATTGGATGTGGCCCTGGAGTCCTGGGACACACGGGTTCCCACCGGGAGGTTGAACGCGTTCCTGGGGGAGTTGGTCGCGGCCAATCCGCATCCGGTGCGCGGGGGCAAACAGTCGCGGATCCTGTTCGGAACGCAGGCCAGCACCCGCCCGCCCCGGTTCGTACTGTTTACCACCGGCTTCCTGGACCCGGGGTATCGGCGGTTCATCGAGCGCCGGCTGCGGGAGGAATTCGGCTTCACCGGCACCCCGGTGGAAATCAGCGTGCGGGTACGGGAGAAGCGCCGGCGATCCTAAGACGTCCGATCGGACGCGCAGCGAGGTGGGTTCCTAGCGGTCGGGCGGCTGGTGCTGCAACTCTGCCACGGCGGCCTCCAAGAAGGACCGCACATGGCCCCAATGCACCTGCGCGTTGGCCAGGTGCTCCGCCAAGCGGTCCACCTCCGCATGCTGGGCGGCGGTTCGCTCGGCCCGTGCCCTGGCGCGTTGGCGCTCGGTCAACTCCTCCCGCAGTAACGCCACCGTACGTTCGGCATCAGCGAGCAATTCGAGGATCGAGGCCTCATCTGTTCCGGCGTGTGCAGTAGCCGCCGGATTCGGGCCGGCCGGACTGTGGCGCCCATCGGCCCGCGCGTCCGAAGATCCGGGCCGCGGGCCGGACTCATCGGGGCCGCCACCCGGGCCGGGCCCCGCCGGCAGCGAGTCGAATTCACTGGGCTGCCGGGCTGATCCGTTCGGTGCTGACATCACCACACCGTGGCCATGATCAAGGTGACCGGGATGATGATGAACACCCCCAGCACCCAGGCCGCCACATACAGTTTGGACTTCACCGCTAGGCCGGCTAACCAGGTCGCCCCCAGCACGGGCAGCGGTCGAAGCAACGGGAGGCCGAAGATGAGCACGGCGCAGAAGACGTTGTACAGCACGTGCACGAAGGCCGCCTGCAGCGCGGCGCCCGCTTCCGCCCCGGTGAACGCGAACGCTGCGATCAGTGCGGTCAGGGTGGTGCCGATGTTCGCACCGATAGTGAAGGGATAGATCTGTCGCAGGGTGAACGTTCCCGAGCCGGCGAGGGGTACCGCAAGTGAGGTGGTCGTCGTCGAGGATTGCACCATGACCGTCATCAAGGTGCCCGACGCGATACCGCTGAGCGGACCACGGCCGATCGCCGCGTGCAGTACCTGTTGGGCTCGGCCCACCATGAGCACCTTCAGCAGTCGGCCGATCAAGTTGATGACGGCGAGGATCCCCACCACTCCGAGCAGGACCAACACGATCCCGGCTGCCACATCCGGTAGGGGTGACACCAGGTAGGTCAACCCGGCGGTGCCCGGCGCGGTGAGCGCGCGCACACCTTCGCCCAGACCCGTGAACACTCCGGCGATCATGCCGCCGTCCGACCCGGCCGTCTGCGCGGTGAGCCACTCGCTGCTGCGGCGCAGCACCCCGAACATCAACTCCAGGGGCAGGAAGATCGCCACTGATAAGAGGTTGTACATGTCGTGGACAGTTGCCGCACCGAAGGCTCGTCGGAAGGTTTCCCGGTCCCTTGCCATACCGAGGCTGACCAGAGTGGAGGTCATGGTGGTACCGATGTTGGCGCCAAGCATGATGGGGATGGCGATCTCGATCGGTAGTCCCCCTGCCACCATCCCCACTGTGATCGAGGTGGTAGTCGATGAGGATTGGGTCAACGCGGTCGCCAAGAGGCCGATCATCAGGCCGACGAACGGGTTGGAGGCAAACTGGAACAGTTCGCCGGCGCTCTGCCCGGCGGCCAATTTGAAACCGGAGCCGATCAAGGTGACCGCGGTAATGAGTACGTAGATCCCGAGCGCGACGGTGATCCATTCGGCGGCGCGCAACCTACGTCCGTGCAGCGGTAGGAAATGCAAGGGGCTGCGCAACGGCGGGGCCGGCGTCGTCGTGGACGCCTCGGCGGCGGCCGGCACAGGACGGCGCGGCGGAGCGGCCGGCGCGGCGCTCATCAACAGGTCCGTTTCGCTAGTCGATCCACATGACTATCACAGCACCAGAACCTCACGGAAAGCCGAAGGCAAAGTAAACGCCAGATGAACTCGCTGTGGTCTGGCTCACTTCGATGGACGGGAGGTTAGGGCGCGGCCGTCTCGGCGCTGGCACCTACTAGCCGCGGCCCCTCGGCGCTGGCAACAACCTGGAGGGGACGCGCGGGAACCCTCGCGGCGAGTTCACTCCGGCTCGGAACGAGACCAATTCGCGTCGGGCTTGTGCAGCAACGACACCACAGTGGTGCCCAGCACGAATGCGCTCACGACGGCGCCCAGCAGCAAACCGGCCTCGTTGTCGGTGGCTACTCGATCCCCGAGGAGGCTTTGCGCGACCACCTGGAACGCTAGATGAAAGCCGACGGGCGTCCATACGCTGCCGGTCTGGATCCGCAGCAGTCCGAGCAGCACCCCCATAGCCAGGAACATGATCCCGCGCTCGGCGAGGACACCCCATCCTTCAGTAGCGACCCAGAGCGCGGTGCCGAAGACGGTGAAGAGTACGGCCTGGACGATCGCCGCAACTAACGGCGCCAGGGCCGTGGTGAGGTTGCGTTGCAGGTAGCCGCGGAAAAGCAGTTCCTCCGGCAGTGCCTCGGAGAAGAGCACGATCACCACCAGCAGCGCCGCCCAGCCGAGGATGGTGGCCATAGGCGCCCGCGCCTCCAGGGTGACCCAACCGGTCGCAAGGGTTAACCGCCAGGCCCAAAGCGCTCGGAAGCAGGAACGCGAGCAGGCCGATCAGGAAGGCGCGCCGGCCCTCGCGGCCGCGCTGCAGACCGAGTCCGCGCCATGACCGACGGTCGAGGGCTCGCCTCGCCCCGACAACCAGCGGCAGCACCAAGGCGGAGATCAGTGCCGCGTTGGCCAACCGCGCCGGGATGTTCAACGCCTCGCCGGCGACCTTCGCGTTGAGCCACACCAGCAGGATCCAGATCGCCGTGGCTGCGAGGAACACCACGAGGACACGCAGGAGCAAGGGTGGGCGGGTCGTGGTGGGCGCCGTCGTCATGTGATGCCTTCCTCTGGCCAATGTGCGCACACCAGGCTAGGGATGGCCCGGCCGCCGGAGCCAGTGGCAAACGTCATCAAGCCGGCTCTGCACTGGACCTTGACCGAAGCGGTGCGGAAGTCAACGGAGGAGGGGCGCCGTGGTGGACCGTGGTGGACGTCCCGGGTCTTTCATCGGCTCCGCCGTGGTGAGCCACCGGATCGTCCCGGTCACGACTGTGCCACCGACTCGGTGCACGCTGGCGTCCATACGCGGGCGGTCGGGGAGGCCCAGGGGCGCTCTGGCCCACCGCGGCAAGGTTCCGACTGCTGCGCGCACCAATGCCGAATAGCCGGCTCGCGCCACGGTCGGTACCGGCACCTCCCGGATGAACTGAGCCACTGCCCGTGCGGCGGGCGTGCCACGAAGTTCGGGACGGAACTCGGCGATGAGGTCGTTGAGTTCGCGACGAGTGGTCGGCACTGGTGCGGCACCCAGTGCGCGCCCCACCACGGCCGCCTGCGCAACGTATTCGTCGTATGCAGCCGCACTTAACCGGCGTCGTCCGAACTTCTCGTGAGCCACGAGGAACGAGTCGATTTCGGCAGCGTGAACCCAGGCGAGCAAGTGCGGATCATCGGCCCGGTAAGGTCTGCCGTCCGGTGCGGTGCCGGTGACACGGGCGTGCACGGCACGTACGACGTCAACCGCTTGTTGGGCGTGCTCGGCCGTGCCGAAGGTGGTGGTGGCGATGAACGTGGCGGTGCGTGCCAACCGTCCCCACACGTTGGTGCGGTAATCGGAGAAGTCGTCCACAGCTGCCATCGCGAGCGGGTGTAACGCCTGGAGCAGCAACGCGCGGATACCGCCCACGTACATCGAGGCATCGCCATGGACGTCATGGATGGGAGAGTCCGAGGGGAACCAGCGCGGACCTGGCGTGCCGTGAATCCGGTAGCGCTCGCGCGCGCCATCCGGCCCGGCGACCATCGTGAGCAAACGCCGGCTCATTCGATTGCGCAGGGACATCACGGGCATACACCCAGTGTCTCGAACCGACTCGCAAAGATCTAGCTGCGGACCGGTTTCCGATGCCCGCGGACCTGTGGGTGGCGAGTATGCAACGGGGGTGGCGAACACCACGCGCCGGTGCCGCCGGCGATTCGGCTCCCAGCCTTCGGGTGGGGTAGCATCATCGAGTCCCGATCTTGGCGTGAGTCTTTGACCACCACCGCGGGGCGACGGGCTGTGGCGCAGCTTGGTAGCGCACTGCACTGGGGGTGCAGGGGTCGTGGGTTCAAATCCCGCCAGCCCGACCACTTGAGGCGAGGTCAATTCCGAGTTCACTCACCTCCGAACGCGTGGAGTTGGCTCAACATCGAGCACGCGGGTTCGGCCATCGGCGTGGATGATGCCCCGCGCTACGCGTCGACGGCAGCATCATGCCGATAGTCGTGTCCGATCCCACGGCTGCTTCCACACAGCCGCACCGGACGGAGGGGACTTCGCTGCATCCCAGAGAAAGCGCCGGTCAGGAAGTCTGGTTGATCCGGATCATGTTGCCTGCCGGATCACGCACCGCGCAGTCGCGTACGCCGTAGTCCTGATCGGTGGGTTCCTGAACGATCTCCACGCCGGCGGCCTCCAAACGCGCGAACGTGCCGTCCAGATCGTCGCTGCCCAGCGTGATCGCAGCGTAGACCCCCTTGACGATCAGTTCTTGGATCACCCGTTTCTCCTCTGCAGTGATGCCGGGGTCGACGGCGGGGGGATGCAACACGATGGAGGGATTCGGATGGTTCGGTGGTGCCACCGTGATCCACCGCATGTCTTGGTAGCCCACGTCGCTCCGCACTTGGAAACCAAGGATGTCGCGGTAGAACCCTAGCGCTGTCTCGGGGTCGGTGTGGGGGAGGAAGGCGTGATGAATGGTGAGTTCCATGGCAGGAAACTACGCCCCCACGGCTCGCGGTGCTTCTTGTTTCCTGACCGGTCGCGTCACCTGTTTGGCCAGGCACGGTGGGATCCCTGCGGCGGCCTGGGATTGGTCGCGCCGGTAAACGCGGGGAGCCACGCCCACCAATTCCTTGAAACGGGTACTAAACGTGCCCAACGAGGAGAAGCCGACGGCGAAGCACACCTCGGTCACGCTGAGGTCACCGCGGCGCAGCAACGTCATGGCTCGCTCGATCCGTCTGGTCATCAGGTAGGCGTAAGGGCTTTCTCCGTAAACGCGGCGGAAAGCCGGCTCACATGCCCCGCGGACATGTATACGCCGCGCGCGAGGTCTTCGACGTTGAGGGGCTGATCGAACTCACGGTCGATCCGATCGCGCACACGCCGGATCGTCTCAATATCCCGCAGTCGGTTCGCGTCGGTGGGTTCCATGGGCGCATATCCTCCCATCTCGATCAGGAATAAAGAAGCCCTCCCATTCAGCGGTTCATTACCGTAAGCGGGAATCACCCCGACAAGATAGGAGAGGGCAATGGGCACCGGTTTATCTGACATGGAACGTCAGCATGTGAAGGAGCGCACCGAGGAGGTGCGCCGGGAGAAACGAGCTGGCAAGGGTTCGAAGAAGGCCGAAGCCGATAAGGCTGCGGTCCGCGCGAAGATCGAGGCAATGGCTGAACCCGATCGAGGTCTCGCGGAGCAACTCCACCGAATCATCACCACGTCTGCGCCGGAACTGGCTCCGAAACTCTGGTACGGCCAACCGGCTTATGCGCGGAAAGGCAAAGTCGTCTGCTTCTTCCGCAGCGGCCAGGATGACGGAGAAAGGTATTCCACGTTCGGTTTCACCCCGGAAGCGAACCTGGACCAGGACGGATTTTGGCCCACGTCCTTCGCGGTGACCGCGCTATCGGCTGAGGCCGAGGAACAGGTCGAGGCGATGCTTCGCCGGGCTTTGGTCTGAGAACGTCTCCTGCCACCCGGCGTTCGTACCGCCCGCCGCGCATTGGTGTGGCAGGCATCATTTGCGGCAACGCCCGCGCTGGCCCAGGCTGCCGGTATGGGTGTCAGGTTCGCCGGGGTGGATCTCAGCCGACCGGAGAAGGAACTCTTCCCGGCGGGCGACACCCCGGCGATCACCAAGCAAGACCTCGCGACCTACTACGCCGGGGTGGCCCATGCGATGCTGCCGCACGTACGTGGCCGGCCGGTGAGCATGGAACGGTTCCCTGACGGGATCGACGGCAGTTCCTTCTATGAGAAGAAGGTGCCGGGTCACTTCCCGCAGTTCGTGGCGCGCGTCGAAGTGCAGACCGGCGATGGTCCCCAGGAACAAGTGATGATCGACGACGAACGCACCTTGGTCTACCTGGCGAACCAGGCGTGTATCACCCCGCACACCTGGTTGAGCAGTTGCGCGGACCTCGAGCGTCCGGATCAACTGGTGTTCGATCTGGACCCGACCGTCCCCGGGCTGGCTCGGGTGCGCAAGGCCACGCGGATGGTCGGCGAGTTGCTCACCGAGGTAGGTCTCCGCAGTTTCCTCAAGACCACCGGGTCGCGCGGCTATCACGTGGTCGTCCCCTTACAGCGAGGCCCTAGTTTCGAGGACACCCGCACTTTCGCCCGGAAACTCGCGAATGTGCTGGTGCGCCGGGCGCCGGACGTAGTTACCGTCGAAGCGCGGAAGAAGAACCGGGGCGATCGGGTGCTGATCGACGTGCAACGCAACGCCTACGGGCAGACGGCGGTACCCCCTTACGCTGTGCGTGCCCGCCCCGGTGCACCGGTAGCGGTGCCCATCCGATGGGAGGACTTGAGCCGGGTGGAACCAGCCACATATTCCATCCGCTCGGTGCCCCGCCGGTTAGTGCAGATCGAAGACCCGTGGGCAGATATGAACGATTCTGCTTACGAACTGCACCGCGCCGAAGAGCATCTCGACCGGCTCGCCGCGTGAGCGACCCGGGGTGCCTTACGATCAGGCCCCGTGGGAAGAGAGCAGCCCGGGAACGGCAAACGTCTGAAGCGCTTCCACGTCTGGCAAGGATTGTGGCGCTCGGTATTCGGAATCGACCACGACGGCGCGCGCTGGGACATCGACGTGAACTTCCTGGACGCTGACGAGCGGGTGGCGCTGTACCGCGATGGGCGGCAGGAGCGCACGCAAAAACTGCCGGCGCGGTTCGAACTGGACGACGGAGCCCGGATCGAGGTGCGCACCAGCACCTACGGCATCCGGCGGGCGCACCTGATCATGCCGGCGGGTGAGGAGGTGCAACTCACCCCGGCCCCGGGTAGCGCCGAACGCTGGCGGGCGAACCTGGAGCAGCGCCGACCTGTACTCAGCCGAGCGATCAGCATCACCTCGTTCGTGCTGTTGCTCGCCGCGGTGGTGATCCAGTTGCCGCAGGGCATCGAGTGGCTGGCCGCGCTCGGCCGCGAACTCGCTCCGGCATTGCCGGAGAATCTGGCATCGGTCGCCGCGCTGCTCGAACGGTTGACGTTCACATCTCCGTGGCACCTGGATGGGACCATGAACTCCATCGTTGGGGCGTTGGGACTAGCGGCGCTGCTGGAACGTGCCCTGCGTTTGAAATATAACTGGTGGCTGGACGGCATGGAGGGATTAGATGGTTCCTGGGAAGGGAACTGAACCCACCCTGCCCGCCAAGCGCGCGTCGGCACGAAGGAGCACCCGATGAACCAGCCCAGCCAGGAACGAACCTGGTATGAGGAATTCACTGTCACCGGCACGCAACTGCTGGACCAGGTCAAGAAACTCATTGCTGAGGGTAACGTCCGCAGGGTATTCATCAAGAACCAGGACGGTCGGACACTACTGGAGATCCCGCTCACCGCTGGGGTGGCGATCACGGCGGTGACCAGCGTTCTGGCTCCTGCTCTGGTGGCCGTCGGCGCGATCGCGGCCATGCTGACGCAGGTGACCATCGGCGTCGAACGAGAACACCGGGGCGCCTCCCACCCGAACCACCAGGACGAACATGCGTCAGGGCAAGGCGCTCCGGGGGAACGATCCAGCAGCGACGATCCCGATCGGGACGAGCCACCGGCGCTGGGCCACGCCTGAGCGCGCTCTGTGCCGCGGGGCCTGGGAAACGCGTTGGGCCCGGCATGAGATGCCGGGCCCAAGGCGGGTAACACCTGGGGGCTTATTCACCACCGGGTGAACGCCCTAGGAGCGCTCAGTTGAATACGGGGTCGAGGAGATCCTGGTTGTTCTCGATCCAGGCACGCGCGCCGGCGGCCGGGTCATCCTCGTGTTCGTTCACCACGAGGTCCTCGAGTTCTCCGTACTGGTCATCGTCCAGCACCGGGAAGTTGGACATCCACTCGGCTACCTCAGGGAAGTCGGTGGAGAAGTCGGCGTTGGCGATGAAGTTGAGGGTCTCGGGCTCACCCAGAGCCTGCTCCGGATCCTCCAGGTCCTTCACCGGGAACTCCGCGTTGGCCCAGAACGGCCGCCACAGGGTGACGACGACGTCCTCCTCCGCATCGATCGAACTGCTCAGCTCAGCAAGCATGCCCGCGGTCGAGGAGGGGACCAACTCGAAGCCGTTCTCCGCCAGCTCATACTCCGGGAACACGTTGTTCTCGGTGACGTTCATGTGGCCCGCGCCCGGCTCGATGCCGATCACCTGACCGCCGAACATGTCGGCGTTCTCAGCGAGTTCCGGGATGGAATCGATCTCGGTGTACTCCGGCACCGCAAGAGTGAGCACCGCGCCCTCGTAGTAGGCGCCCAGGTCCTCCAGGTCATCGCCGTAGGTGTCCATGTATTCGACGTGGGTCACCTCCGGCCAGGCGGAGGGATACACGTGGTAGGCGCCGTCGGCGACCGCGGTGTAGAGCGGGCCCGCTTCGGTGATCTCCTCGATCTGCACCTCGTAGCCCTGGTCCTGCAGCAACTCCTGCCACAGGTACGCCATGCTCAGTCCGTCGGTCCAGGCCGGGAGGATACCGAGGATGACCGGGCCTTCGGCCTGCGCGTCACCGCCATCGCCCTCCTCAACCTGTTCGGCATCGCCGTTCTCGTCGGCGGACCCAGCGCCGTCGTCCCCGCCGTTGCCGCAGCCTGCCAGAACAAGGGCCGTCGCGGCGCCCAGCGCCACCAGCCCACCAGTGCGTCGTTTCAACTTCGTCTTCATCTCATTCCTTCCATCTAGCGTCTCTTCGCGTGCACACGCGAGACGTCGTCCAAAGCAGGTCGCTCTTCGCTCATACCCGAGCGTCGTCTGCGATTCGTTCCGAGCGGGTGCCGGACTAGCCGGGGATCGGTGCAGCCGTCGGCGACCCAGCGGCAGGATCGGATCCTGCCTCTTCGGCTGCATGCGCATTACTCCGCTTACGTCGCCACCGCAGCAGACGTCCCAACTGGCCGGATCCCTCGCCTGGCCCCTGACTGCCGATACTTGCGGTGACGCGGTCAAGATAGATGGCCAGGACCACCACCGACAATCCGGACTCGAACCCGAGCCCGATATCGATCGTGCTGATCGCACGGGTGACCTCCAGCCCCAAGCCCGGGGCGCCGACCATCCCGCCGATGACGGCCATGGACAGTGCGAGCATAATGACCTGGTTGACCCCGGCCATGATGGTCGGCATGGCCAGCGGCAGTTGGATCTTCCGCAAGATCTGCATGCCAGTGTTGCCGAAGGCGTGGCCGGCCTCGACCACCTCGGCGTCCACCTGGCGGATCCCCAACTCAGTCAGGCGCACTCCTGGTGGCAAGGCGAAGATGATCGTGGCGATCACCCCCGGGGTGATGCCGACACTGAACAGGGTGATGACCGGAACCAGCCACACGAAGGCGGGCATCGTCTGCATCAGGTCCATCACCGGCCTGACGACCTGGGAGACGCGGTTCGATTTGGCCGCCGCGATGCCGATCGGCACGGCGAAGATCAGGGCGATGATCGTCGCTACGAAGACCATCACCAGGGTGAACATTGCGTTCTCCCACTGTTCGACGCTGATCACGAACAGCCACATCGCGAATGAAACCAGCGCGAACTTCCAGTTCCGCAGCAGCCAGGCGAGCGCGGAGAAGATCACGGCTAGTACCAGCGCGTCCGGAGCGGTGAGGATCGTCACCAACCCGCTCGTGCTCCAGGAGATGATGCTCTGGATGGCGTCCCAGAGCACGCTCAGGTTCGTCTGGATCCAGCCGAAGATCGCCTCGATCCACTCACCGACCTCGAGTCGGGGGATCCCCGCGCCGTCTGTTTCCTCAGTGGCATACAGGTTCATCAGACCACCTCCGCCTCGAAGCCGGAATGTTTCGCGGGCAGGGCCTGCGTCTCTGGCGCACGCGAATCCGGTACGTCCGGCGCGCTGGGGTCAGCGAGCGCGTTCAACAGTGTGACGCGCGGTATGACGCCGATGAGCCGGTTGCTCTCATCGACGACGGCCACACCGGCCGGGCTCTCGGCTGCCGCCGTCATGATCTCGGCGAGCATCGCATCGGCGCCCACAACCGGCACCGGACGGACCATTCCGTGCAGATCGTTCCGGCCGGCGCTGACTGCCTCCGCCACTTCTGCCTCGTGCACCACACCTTGGGGCCTGCGCGCCCGGTCGACCACCATCAGCCAACTCGTCTGATGCTCACGCAGCAGTCTGTGTGCCGCTCGTGGTCCGGACTCCGAGCCGAGTACCACCACAGGCGGCTCCATGATCGACCCGGTGGTCAGCACTCGGGTGCGGTCGACGTCCTGGATGAACTGGGCGACGTAGTCGTTGGCCGGGTCGTTGAGGATTTCCTCGGATGTACCGACCTGCACGATCCGACCATCGCGCATCATCGCGATCCGGTCACCGAGGCGCATCGCCTCGTTCAGATCGTGGGTGATGAACAGGATCGTCTTCCCCAGTTGCTGCTGCAGTTCGATGAGTTGATCCTGCATCTCCCGCCGGATCAACGGGTCGAGTGCCGAGAACGCCTCGTCCATCAACATGATGTCGGTCCCGGCAGCCAGGGCGCGGGCCAGACCGACGCGCTGTCGCATGCCACCGGACAACTGGTGGGGATAGGAGTCGCCCCACCCGTCCAGCCCGACCATTCGCAGCGCCTTCCCGGCGGCCTCTTCACGGTCCGAGCGGTTGGCCCCGCGGACCTCCAGTGCGTGGGCGGCGTTTTGTCCCACTGTGCGGTGGGGCAGGAGCGCGAAGTGCTGGAACACCATCGAGACCTTGTCTCGCCGCAACCTCCGGAGCGGGGCTCCGCGCAACCCGGCGATGTTCTCACCAGCGACGTAGAGGTCACCGGCGGTGGGCTCCAGCAAACCGTTGACCATCCGAATCAGGGTCGACTTACCCGAGCCGGACAGGCCCATGACGACGAACATCTCGCCGTCGCGGACGTCGAATGAGGCATCGATCACGGCGGCGGTCAGGCCCCGCTCACGCAAATCCTCCCTCGTGGCGCCATCACGCAGGGCGGCGACACCGCGTTCGGGGCGTCGACCGAAGACCTTATAGACGCCATGCGCTTCTATGACAGGCACTGAGAGTGACTCCGGGTTCCTGGCAGGACAGCCCTGCCGTCGAGGCTACGGAAGATAAGTCGGCTTCTAGAGCGAACTGGTGCGGTACCGATCCGGCGCAAAGGGCGCGAGCGCATCGGCGTGGGCGCCTGCGGAGCTCCGCGCGCTGCGCATCCAAGACCGTACCGCTGACTAGGCAACGTTCTCCATTCTGACATAGGGCCTCGCGGGGCCGCGGTCATCGCGCTGGCCGTACAGCGCGGAAGGCTCCCGCCGCGTGCGGCCAAGGCCACACCAAAGCATGACCGGCACAATGCGATCAACCGTGTCCCCTCTAACCTCGGACCGCCGGCGCGCGGACTCTACCGACCCCGCGCATATGAAGCAATCGGCATGAATATGCGAGTTCCCGGCAATATCGGCCCGTTTCGGACGGCGATCGCGTACGCACATACCCGGTGTGTGCAGGCCCACGCCGGCACACCCAGTGCACGGGCTGCTGTTGGCGACTCCCAGGGAATATCGTTATGCAGTTGTGACTATTTGTGTATGTTGGTGCCGGTTGCCCGGCTCGGAAACAACATCAGTGCGGGTTGTGCACTGTTTGGAGCGTTGACCTTCGTGCGCGGAGCGCAGCGCCGACCGTTGGCACCGGCGAAGCGATATCTTGATATCGAACCAACCATCGTCAACCCCTGAGACGGAAGATACTTCGTGGCTACACCCACCATCATTTACACCCACACCGATGAGGCGCCCGCCTTGGCGACCTACTCCTTCTTGCCGGTGATCGAGACCTTCGCCGCTACCGCGGGCGTACAGGTGGAAACCAGGGATATCTCCCTGTCCGGTCGGATCCTGGCGGTGTTCGCCGATCGCCTTCCGCAGAACCAACAGGTGCGCGATGCCCTGGCCGAATTGGGTGATCTGGCCAAGGAGGCGCACGCGAACATCATCAAGTTGCCCAACATCTCGGCCTCCATCCCGCAGCTGAAGGCAGCCATCGCCGAACTGCAAGAACAGGGCTTCGACCTGCCTGCCTATCCCGACAACCCGTCGACGGATGAGGAGCGAGACGCCCGCGAGCGGTACGACCGGGTCAAGGGCAGTGCGGTGAACCCGGTACTGCGTCAGGGCAATTCGGACCGTCGGGCACCGGCGTCGGTGAAGAACTACGCAAAGACCCACCCGCATCGGATGGGGGAGTGGTCCAAGGATTCCAAGACGAACGTGGCCAGCATGACCGGCGATGACTTCCGGGACAACGAGAAGTCGGTCGTGATCGATCAGGAGGGCCACGTGCGCATCGAGCATGTGGACGACGCCGGCAACGTGACCGTGCTGCGCGATGACATCCCGGTCCTGGCCGGTGAAGTAGTTGACGCGACGGTGATGCGCGCTGCCGCCCTGCAGCAGTTCTTGAAGGACCAGGTGCAACGGGCCAAGGACGAAGGCGTGCTCTTCTCGGTGCACCTGAAAGCAACCATGATGAAGGTGTCCGACCCGATCATCTTCGGACACGCGGTGAGGGCCTACTTCCCCCGTACGTTCGAGCGGTTCGGTGAGAAATTGGCCGCCGCCGGGCTGAGCGCGAACGACGGGCTGGGCTCGATTTTCTCCGGCTTGCAGAACTTGCCCGACGGCGATGAGATCAGGGCCTCCTTCGATGCCGAACTCGCTGAGGGGCCCCCGCTGTACCAAGTGGACTCCGACCGGGGCATCAGCAACCTGCACGTGCCCAGCGACGTGATCATCGACGCCTCGATGCCGGCGCTCATTCGCGGCGGCGGCAAAGCCTGGGGGCCGGACGGTGAAGAGGCCGACGCACTGACCGTGATCCCCGACTCCAGTTACTCCGGGGTGTACCAGGCGGTCATCGAGGACTCTCGCGCCAACGGTGCGCTGGACCCCGCCACGATCGGATCGGTACCGAATGTTGGTTTGATGGCGATGGCCGCCGAGGAGTACGGCAGCCACGACAAGACCTTCGAGATCGAACACAGCGGCACGGTGCGCATCGTGACGTCCGATGGTGCGGTGCTCACCGAGCACGCGGTGGCGCCCGGTGACATCTGGCGTGCCTGCCAGACCAAGGACGTGGCGATCCGCGATTGGGTGAAACTCGCCGTGAACCGAGCCCGGGCCACCAGCACCCCGGCGGTGTTCTGGTTGGACTCCGAGCGCGCCCACGACGCGAACCTCATCGCCAAGGTGCAGCGCTACCTGCAAGAGCATGACACCGAGGGCCTGGACCTGCCGATCATGGACCCGGTGTCGGCCACCCGGTTCACCTTGGAGCGCATGCGCGCCGGGCAGGACACCATCTCGGTGACCGGTAACGTCCTGCGGGACTACCTGACCGACTTGTTCCCGATCCTGGAGCTGGGAACCAGCGCGAAGATGCTGTCCGTGGTGCCCTTGATCGCCGGTGGCGGTCTGTTCGAGACCGGTGCCGGGGGCTCGGCACCCAAGCACGTTCAGCAGCTTCAAGAACAGAACTACCTGCGCTGGGACAGCCTCGGAGAGTTCCTGGCCCTCGCGGTGAGTTTCGAACATCTCGCCCAGTTCGACGACAACCCGCGGGCACAGATCCTCGCCGACACCTTGGACCGCGCGACCGGCACGTTCCTGGAGGAGAACAAGTCACCCACCCGGCGTCTGGGCGGGATCGACAACCGCGGCAGTCACTTCTACCTGACGATGTACTGGGCCGAGGAGTTGGCCAAGCAGGATCAGGACACCGCTCTGGCCGAGGCCTTCGCCTCCCTGGCCGCGACCCTGCGGGAGCAGGAGCAGGCGATCGTCGATGAGCTCATCGCGGTGCAGGGCGAACCGGTGGACCTGGGCGGTTACTACCGGCCGGACCCGGCTAAAGCCACAGCGGTAATGCGCCCCTCCGCCACGTTCAACGCGGCTCTGGAGAGCCTGAACGCGTGACAACCGCCCCGCCTCCGGCCCCGGCGGGCAGTCGCCCGGCCGGGGCGGGGGCTGGGGCATGGCAGGCGACCGGGCAAGTCCTATACGCACGGGCACTGCGTAGGCCGCAGGTGCTCACCGCACTTCGTAGGCCTCAGGTGCTCACCGCGCTGCGTAGGCCTCAAGGGATTACCGGGTGATGCTTGACGTCGTCGTGGCCGGACTGATCTGCCGAGACCTGGTGGTGACGGTCGAGGAGTTGCCGGAGAGCGGCTCGACGCCGGTGATCAGGCGGATCGAAACGCTCGGCGGTGCTGCGAACCAGGCCGTGGGTGCCCGTCAACTCGGACTGTCCGCAGGCGTCGTCGGAGTCGTGGGGGAGGACGCGGCCGCAGAACTCGTCCTCGATCAAGCAGGACGGGACGGTATCGACGTCTCCGCCGTCGTGCACCGCGGCACCACCCCGCTCGTCGTCGCGCTCGTTGACGCCGAGGGGAGAAGCCAACTCCTTGAGCACATCTCAGCACGGCTCACTCCCGGTGATGTGCGCGCCGCGGCGCACCTGCTCGGTTCCGCCCGCGCCGTCCTTGTCGATCTGCAGCAACCCGACGAAGCGGTAGCCGAGGCCGTCCGGTGCGCGGCCGGGAGGATGATCGTCCTCGATGGGGCGCCGACGGATCCTTCCGCGCTCGGGGAGTTGCTGCCCTCGATCACAGTGCTACGAGCCGACCACCAGGAGGCGGCCGCGTACTTCGGGCGACCACTCGAGGGCGTGGACGAGGTGCTGGCCGGCGCACGAGAACTTGTTGCCAAGGGCCCATCGATCGTTGCGCTGGCGGCGGGTGCGGATGGCAACGTCCTCGCCTGGAAGGACGGGCAGCACGTGTATCCATTACTTGATGCTGCCCCGGTTGACCCCACTGGCGGCGGGGACGCATTCGTCGTCGGCCTGGTTCACGCGCTGCTCAGCGGCGCGGATCCCCGTACGGCCGGATGGCAGGCCTCGGCCGCCGCGGCACTCACGATCGGGCACCTTGGAGGACGGCCCCGGCTAGATCGCGACACGGTGGTCGCCTACGCCGCCGAGGCCGCCGGCACTTGAGAGCAGCGAACGAGTTCGGAGTACCGTCGGGGCTGAAGGCAGGGGAGCGGGCAGCCGAAGTGCGGTGGACGCTCTGGTGCGGTGTGATCGCCGGCCCGGTGCTCATCGTCATGCTCCTAATGCAGTGGCTGTGGCGGGAGGATTACGATCTGGGCACCGATCCGATCAGTTCGCTCAGTCTCGGGCCGTGCGGCTGGGTGCAGATCCTCACCTTCACCGTCGTGGGCTTGCTGGTGGGCCTCTTCGGCTTCGGCG
>DATGSR010000063.1:0-31308 GCA_035302405.1 Beutenbergiaceae bacterium | reverse complement strand
CAGCGCCTGCTGCATCGCCTCCTTGCGGCGGCGGTACTCGGCGCGCTGAGTGTCCAGGTGTTCGGCCAGGTGCCCGCCGGACAGGAAACCGGCCAGCAGCCGCTGCGCGGGCAGGTTGGTGCAGGTATCCATCGCCTGCTTGGCGTGGATGAGCAACTGCTGCAGGGACGGGTCGGCATCCACCCAACCCACCCGCAGGCCCGGGGCCACGATCTTGGAGAACGTGCGCACCGAGAACACCAGCGGGTCGCCATCGGCCAGTTCGTGCAGGGTGGGCACCTCGGTGCCGGAGAAGCGCAGCATGCCGTAGGGGTCGTCGTCGATGATCATCGCACCCCACTGGCGAGCCAACTCCAACAACCGCCGACGGCGCTCCACGGTCATCGTGGTCCCCGAGGGGTTCTGGAAAGTGGGCACGGTGTAGATCGCCTTCGGGGTGCGGCCGGCCTGTTCGACCATCTCCACCAGCCGGTCGATCACCATGCCGTCGGCGTCCACGGGCGCTTCCAACAGTTCGGCCTGGTAGGACAGCGCCGTGGCCGAGCCGTTGGTGTAGGTGGGCGACTCCACCACCACCAGGTCGCCGGGGTCGACGAACAGTTTGAAAGCCAGGTCCAAACCTTGCATCCCCCCGGCCGTGATGGTGAGCCGGTCGGCGGTGGTGGCATCGGAGGTGTCCTGCAACATCTCCAGAAGTGCCTCCCGCAGGGCCGGGTCGCCCTCGGTGGCGGCGTAGTCGAAGGCATCGGGGCGGCCCGCGCCGATCTCCTCTGCTCCGATCTTGGCCAACGCCTCGGTGGGGATGGCCTCCGCGGCCGGAGAGCCCATCGCGAACCGGACCACGTCGTGGGTCTGGGCGGCGAGCAACGACGTACTGGAGTCGATGATCGACCCCACCAACTGGTCAGCGCGGGCGGCCAGGGGCAGCGTGGTCTCGTTCGGCATGCCTACTCCTCAAAGGTCGTCGTCTCTCAAAGTCTTCAAAGTCGTCAAAGCGTCTGAATCGTCGAAGTCGTCGTCTCGTCTCAACAGCGTTGTTCGTTGCGCCGACGGTCAATCCTTCACTGTCAGCCCTTGAGGGAAGTGCGTCAACTTCTCCACCCCGTCGGTAGTGACCAGCACCGATTCACTCATCTCATACCCCCATCCCTCCATCCACATCCCCATGATCATGTGGAAGCACATCCCCGGGACGAGCACGGTCTGCTCCTCCGCACGCAGGGAGATGGTGCGCTCACCCCAGTCCGGGGGATAGCCGATCCCGATGGAGTACCCGATCCGCGACTCTTTGTAGAAGCCGTGCCGGGCGATGGTGTCGGCGAACGCGGCGTGCACCTCCCGGCCGGTGGCCCCCGGCCCCATCACATCCAGAGCGGCGTGCAGCCCCTCGGTGACCGCATCGGCGCACCGGGCCAACTCATCGTGCGGTTTACCCAGCGCGACCGTGCGGGCCAGCGGGGCGTGGTACCGGCGGTGCACTCCGGCGATCTCGATCGTGGTGGGTTCGCCGCGCACCAGCGGGGCGTCGGACCAGGTCAGGTGGGGGGTGCCTGCCGACTCGCCGGTGGGCAGCATCGGCACGATCGCGGGGTAATCCCCGCCCAGTTGGGCCGCCCCCAGGGCCTGGGCGTGTTGGATCTCGGCCACCACGTCGCATTGCCGCCGACCCGGTTCGATGGCATCCAGCGCCACCTGCATCACGTTGCCGGCGATCTGCCCGGCCACCCGCATCTTTTCCTGCTCGGCCGGGGACTTCACCGCCCGGACCCAGTTCACCAGTTCCACGCTGTCCACCACGGTGGCGTTCTGCAGGTGGGAGTGCAGCGCCAGGAACCCGCGGGGGGAGAAGTAGTGCGCGTCCAACTCGACGGCGATTATCGAGTCCCGCTCATCGCGCAGCAGGCCCAACGCAAGGGCCTGCTCGGTGATCCAGTCCATCGGGTGGATGTCCGGGCGGTGCACGTAGTGCTCGGGGTAACCGTGGATGTGGTCCCGGGTCAGGTACGCCGTCCAGTGCGCTCCCTGGGCGTCCATCGCCCGGGCGAACAGGTGCGGGCTGCCCTCGGCCGGCACCACCAGGCACTGGGGGGTGTAGAAGGACCATGCGTTGTAACCGGTGAGGTAATACAGGTTCGCCGGGTCAGCCACCACCAGCGCGCTCAGCCCCCGGTTGCCCATCGCGTCCTGGACACGTTCCAGGCGGTTGATGTACTCGGTGATCGGGAATGGACTGGCGTCGTAGGGCTCCGGCGTCCCGGGCATGGTGTAGCCGGGCAACTCGACGTCGGTCACTCAAGTCACCTCCGGTGGTTGGTGGGAAAGCAGGTGCTGGCCGGGGCCCTCGGCGGACAGCCCGAGCAGATTGAGCGCCGCCCAGACCGTGGCCTGGTTGGCGGTGATGACCGGGATGCCCAACTCCGCCTCCAGCGGCGCGATCAATGGGCGGGTGGGCAGGTTGGTGCACGAGACCACTACCGCCTGCGGTTCCTGCCCCAGGGAGTGGGAGGTGGCAGCGCGGCGGATCAGGTCGGCGGTGCGTTCGTACGGCACGGTCCAGATCCTTCCGCTCAAACCCAAACTGTGCAGCCCACTTACCTGTATACCCGCTTCCCTGAGGAACGCAGCAAGTCGTGCGGCGATCGGCTCATCGTAGGGGGTGGCCACCGCCACCACTGGCGCGTTGATGGCGGCCAATGCCAGCAGCAGCGCCCCGGATGTGGTCACCGCCCGGTCATACCCGCTGTCCTGCAGGGCGGTGATGATCGCCGCCTGGCCCACCAAGCCACCCACGAAACTGCCCGAGGTGCAGGCATAGGCCACCACCTCCGGGCTGATCGTGCTCAGATCATGGGCGCAGCGGACCACCACCTCGGGGGCGCCCACCAACTCCGCCTGCGTGAGGTTGACCGGCACCCGCTGGTAAGGAGTGCGGGTCAGGTGCAGACTGACGTGCGGGGGAACCCACTCCCACAACTCCCGATCCAGGGCAAAGTCATAGGGCGTGACCACACCGATGCTGCGTTGCTCCACCGGGGTGGTCACGGCCTCCAGCGGCGCGCGCACGACCTCCATAACCGCACCTTAGATTGTTGACAATCAGACAGGAAGCCTTATAGCGTCCGCGTGTGTCTGGTTCTGTCCCGGCCATTGCCGTCCTGCTCGATCCCGAAGGTCCGGAACCCGCTGGTTTGGAGGTTCTCGAGGACCGCGCGCATCTGCGTTTCGCCGACGCCGACTCCCTGGGCGAGGCGGTGCAGGGTGCCCAGGGGCTGTTCCTGTGGGACTTCTTTTCCACCGCAGTGCAAGACGTGTGGGACCAGTGCGAGGACCTGGAATGGATCCACGTGGCGGCCGCGGGGGTGGATACTTTGCTGTTCCCCGAACTCACCGACTCCGATGTGGTGGTGACCAACGCTCGGGGCATCTTCGATGAGCCGATCGCCGAGTTCGTGCTCGCTAGCGTGCTCGCTCACGCAAAGTTGCTGCACGAGAGCGCCGACCTGCAACGCGAGCGCACCTGGCGCCACCGCGAAACCCAGCGCGCGGCGGGTAAACGCGCCCTCATCGTGGGCACCGGCGCGATCGGACGCGCCTGCGCGCGACTGTTGCGCGCGGTGGGCATGACCGTGCACGGTGCCGGCCGCACCGCGCGGGAGGGCGATGCCGACTTCGAGCAGGTCCATGCCAGCGGTGAGTTGGCGACGTACGTGGATTGGGCGGACTACGTGGTCAACGCCGCCCCGCTCACCTCGGCCACGACCGACTTGTTCAATGCGGACGTGTTCGCCGCGATGCGGCCCGGAGCCCACTTCATCAACATCGGCCGCGGGGCGAGTGTGAACGAGGGCGACTTGGTGGCCGCGTTACACGACGGGCCGCTGGACGGGGCCAGTTTGGATGTGTTCATCGAGGAGCCGTTGCCGCCGGAGCACCCGTTGTGGACGGCACCGGGCGCGCGGATCTCCGCCCACATGTCCGGGGACGTGGTGGGCTGGCGCGATGAGTTGGCTCGCCAGTTCGTGGACAACGCCCAGCGGTGGTTGCAGGAAGAAGAGCTGGTCAACGTGGTGGATAAGGCTGCCGGGTTCGTCCGGTAGGGCGCGGGGCGAAGGCAAAGGAGCCGGGTGATGAGCGAATTGGTCAACGACGTGGCGATGATGGACGCCGCCGAACTCGTGCAGGGGTACCGCGCCGGTGATCTCAGCCCGGTGCAGGCCACCGAGGCGGCACTAGAGCGGATCGAACGTTTGGACCACCGGGTGCGCGCGATGGTGCTGGTGGATGCGGAGGGGGCGATGACCGCCGCCCGGGAGTCGGCGCAGCGGTGGGCCGACGGAACGCCGCTGGGCCCGGCCGACGGCGTACCCACCACGATCAAGGACGTCCTGTTGGTACGCGGCCAGCCCACCCGCCGGGGATCAGCGCTGACGGCGGGCGAACCCCCGGCCGCAGAGGATTCCCCGGCCACCGCACGGCTGCGGGGAGCCGGGGCGGTACTGCTGGGGAAGACCACCACTCCGGAGTTCGGTTGGAAGGGTGTGACCGACTCCCCGGCCTACCCGCCGACCACCAACCCGTGGCACGAGGAACTGACCGCCGGGGGATCCTCCGGGGGGTCGGCCGCCGCGGTGGCGCTGGGGATGGGGGTGTGGTCCATCGGTACCGATGCCGGCGGTTCGGTGCGGATCCCGGCGGCCTTCACCGGCACGGTGGCGCTCAAACCCACGTTCGGTCGCATCCCCGCCTACCCGCCCAGCCCGTTCGGCACGCTCGCCCATCCCGGCCCGATGACCCGCTCGGTGGTCGATGCGGCCACGTTGCTGGACATCGTGGCGGCCACGGACCATCGGGACTGGTTCGCACTGGATGCGCCGTCGTCGTCCTTCACCGACGGATTGCACGCCGGCATCTCCGGGTTGCGGGTGGCCTATTCGCCCGACCTGGGCTACGGGGTCAACGACCCGGAGGTTACGGCCGCGGTGGAGGCGGCCGTTGGCGTGCTGGCCGACGCCGGAGCGCGGGTGGAGCAGATCGAGGCACCGTTTGCGGACCCGGTCGAGGCGTTCTACACCCTGTGGTTCACCGGTGCGGAGAAGGTGGTGCGGGACCACGTGGAGGCACCGGCCGACCGGGAGAAGGTGGACCCCGAACTGTTGGCGGGCATCGAACGCTACGGGCGGGTCGATGCCGCGGCCTACCTGGATGCCACGCAGGTTCGCATGGACCTGGGCGTGCGGATGGGGGCCTTCCACACCGAGTACGACCTGCTGGTGACACCCACCATGCCGATCGGGGCGTTCGACGCCGGAGCGGACGTGCCCGCGGGCTGGGAGGAGCGTTTCTGGCCCTCGTGGACGCCCTACACCTACCCGTTCAACATGACCGGCCAGCCGGCGCTGAGCGTGCCGTGCGGGTTCACCGGCGACGGGCGGCCGATCGGCCTGCAACTGGTGGGCGCCCGGCACGCCGACGCCTTGGTGCTGCGCGCCGGGCAGGCGTACACCGAACGCACCGACTGGCACACCCACGTTCCCCCGATGCTGCAGGAGGGCTGATGGAGCGGTACCTGAGGCTGACGTTGCCCACCCGGGGGGTCAGCGGACGCGCGCGGCTGCTCACCGAGGAGGCGCCGCGCACCTGCGAGGCTGTCTGGCAGGCGCTGCCGACCGGCGGGCAGATCTATCACGGCAAGTACGCCCGCAACGAGGTGTACACCCTGATCCCGCATCCGGGTTCCGAGCCCGGGGCGGAGAACACCACCGTGACCCCGATCCCGGGCGACCTGTGCTGGTTCACCTTCACCGGAGACCAGTTGGGGTCCCCGGCCTACGGGTACGAGAGCGCAGATGAGCACCGACAGACGGGGTCGATCGTGGATCTGGCGTTGTTCTATGGACGCAACAACTTGCTGATCAACGGCGATCAAGGTTGGGTACCGGGTAACGTCTTCGCGACTGTCGTGGAGGGCTTGCCCGAACTCGCCGCCGCCTGCCAGGACATCTGGATGGGTGGGGCGCGGGGGGAACGGCTGGAGTTCACCCGGGAGGAATGACAAGGGTGCTGTGGCCGGCATGGTCACCGGCGCTGTGAAGGCCGAATCATCGCTGATCCGACCGAAAGCAGGACACCGTGAACAAACTGCACGATCTGCTCGGGCTACGCACCAGCCCACGAATCTTCTTCGGCGCCGCCGCGATCATCATCCTGTTCGTGGCCGGCACGCTGATCTTCACCGATGCGGTGGGCCGCGGCACCGAGGCAGCCTCGAACTGGCTGATGGACAACATGGGCTGGTTCTACGTGCTGGGCGTGACCACGTTCCTCGTCTTCCTCATCTACATCGCACTGAGCAGATTCGGGCGCATCAAACTCGGCCCCGACGACGAGCCCGCCGAGCATTCGGGCAAGTCCTGGTTCGCGATGCTGTTCGCCGCCGGGATCGGCACCATCTTGATGTTCTGGGGTGTGGCCGAGCCGGTCTCGCACTTCGGGGACCCGCCGCGCCAGGGCGTGGAACCCGAGAGCGTCCAGGCCGCCGAGGAGGCGCTGGCGTTCACGTTCTATCACTTCACGTACCACACCTGGGCGATCTTCGCCCTGCCCGGACTGGCGTTCTGCTACTTCCTGTACAAGCGAAACCTGCCGCCGCGAGTGTCCTCCATCCTGCAGCCCATCCTGGGTGAGCGGATCCACGGCCGCATCGGCCAGGTGGTGGACGTGCTGGCCATCGTGGGCACCGTGTTCGGTCTGGCCGTGTCGGTGGGCCTGGGCACGTTACAGATCAACGGCGGCCTGAACCAGTTGTTCGGCATCCCCGAATCCAACGTCACGCTGATCGTCGTGATCGTGGTGGTGACCGCGGTCTCGCTGATCTCGGTGACCCTCGGTCTGGAGAAGGGCATCAAGCGGCTGTCCAACATCAACATCGTGACCGCCATCGCGCTGATGATCTTCGTGTTCGTCACCGGAGCCACGGTCTTCATGACCAAGGGCACCATCGAGGCCTTCGGCAACTACATCGCGATGCTGCCCGAGTTGGCCTTGTGGAACGACACCTTCGCCGACACCGGCTGGCAGGCCAGTTGGACGGTGTTCTACTGGGCCTGGACGATCACCTGGGCGCCGTTCGTCGGATTGTTCATCGCCAGGATCTCCCGCGGCCGCACCGTGCGGGAGTTCGTGCTGGGCGTACTGGCGGTACCGGCCACGTTCAGTGTGATCTGGTTCGGCATCTTCGGTACCGGTTCCATCGACATCGAAATGAACGGCGACGGCGGCCTGGTGGACCGGGTGGTAGGCGACGGGGACATTCCGGGGGCGCTGTTCGCGTTCCTGGAGAACTTCCCGTTCGCACTCGTCACCTCGGTGGTCTCGATCATTCTGGTGGTCATCTTCTTCACCACCTCGGTGGACTCTGCCGCGCTCATCACCGACACCATGGCCAACGGCCACGAGGAGGACGCGCCGCTGCGTCAGCGCCTGTTCTGGGGCATCTCGATCGCCCTGATTGCGATCATCCTGCTGACGGTCACCGCCGGCGGGTCCGGGTTGGACGCGTTGGAGACCACCACGATCGTGGTGGGCTTCCCGTTCTTCATCCTTGCCCTGTTCCAGATGTACAGCGTGTACCGGGCCATGCGCGAGGACGCCGGGGAGTTGCCGCCGATGCGGACCCGGGCATGGCGCCAGGTGCTGCCCCCCGAGGAGCACGAACGGCGCCAGGAAGAAGGGGAGTTGCGCGGTGAGGTGGTCGAACCGCAGGCGACTACGACGGTGCCCCGGATGCGTGAGCCCTACGAACCGATCCAACCCGTGCCGCTGGGCGGCCCGCTGGCCCGCCGCACCGGCTCCAAGCCGCTGCCGCGCAGAGCGCGCGATGTCGAGCAAAGCGGGTCCAGCGCCGGCAAGGGCGGGGAGACCGACGACGAGTGACGCCTGCTGCGGGAACCGGCGTACCGTCTGCGAATTCGGTCGTGGGTCCCAGCCAGCGGGCGGCTGGGCTCCACGACCAACGCGGCGGCGCGGGTCAGATCACGCCGTGGGCGAGCATCGCATCGGCCAGCGGGATGAAGCCGGCCACGTTCGCCCCTGCCACGTAGTCGCCGGGGGAGCCGTACTCCTCGGCGGTCTGCAGGCAGCGGTCGTGGATGCCGCGCATGATCTCGGCCAGCCGTTGCTCGGTGTGTTCGAAACTCCAGGAATCCCGGGATGCGTTCTGCTGCATCTCCAGCGCGCTGGTCGCCACCCCGCCTGCATTGGCGGCCTTCCCGGGGCCGAAACCTACCCCGGCATGCTGTAAGGCTTTGATCGCCTCGGGGGTGCAGGGCATGTTCGCACCCTCGGCGACGATCTGACACCCGTTCTTGATGAGTTCGGAGGCGTCGTGGCCGTTGAGTTCGTTCTGCGTGGCACACGGCAGCGCCACCTGGCAGGGCACCTCCCAGACCGACCGGCTCTGGATGAATCGGGCCGATCCGCCCTTCTGGGTGGCGTAGTCGGAGATCCGCCCGCGCTGGACCTCCTTGACCTCCCGGAGGAGTTCCATGTCTATGCCCGCCTCATCCACCACATACCCGGAGGAATCGGAGCACGCCACCACGGTTCCACCGAACTCGTGCACCTTCTCGATCGCGTACAACGCCACGTTGCCGGACCCCGAGACCACCACCCGTTTGCCCTCGAAGGACTCACCCCGGGCGCGCAGCATCTCATTGACGAAGAACACCGTGCCGTAGCCGGTCGCCTCGGTGCGCACTTGCGACCCGCCCCAGGTCAGGCCCTTGCCGGTGAGGGTGCCCGGCTCGTACCGGTTGGTGATGCGCTTGTACTGACCGAACAGGTAGCCGATCTCGCGCTGGCCCACTCCGATATCACCGGCCGGCACATCGGTGTACTCGCCGATGTGTCGGTAGAGCTCGGTCATGAATGATTGGCAGAACCGCATCACCTCGGCGTCGGAGCGGCCCTTGGGGTCGAAATCCGACCCGCCCTTCCCGCCGCCCAACGGCAACCCGGTGAGGGAATTCTTGAAGATCTGCTCGAACCCGAGGAATTTCACGATGCCCAGGTTCACGCTGGGGTGGAATCGCAGGCCGCCCTTGTACGGCCCGAGCGCGGAGTTGAACTCCACCCGGAAACCTCGATTGATCTGCACCTCGCCGTTGTCGTCCACCCACGGCACCCGGAAGATGATCTGGCGCTCGGGTTCGCACATCCGGCGCAGCACCGCGTTGCCCCCGTTGGTGTATCCCGGGTGCTTGCCCACCACCGGACCGAGGCTGGTGAGCACCTCGCGCAGGGCTTGATGGAACTCGGTCTCGCCCGGGTTGCGCTGGAGCACCTCGGCATAAATGTCCTGCAACTTCTCGTCCAGTCCTGGCATCCCGCTCCTAACCGTTCGGCTGCCTGCCGGGGACACCGCGGCGTCGGTGTCCGCGCAGGATGTTACAGGCTGAGCAATGTCGCAGTCGCGGCCGTGTCAAGGATTGAACAACCGCGACTGATCTTCGGGCCAACTCCGCCGGCGAGTCCCACGGCGTCAACGCCTCGTTCCACTCCGCTCACCCGCCCAGCACCGCCGTGGTCGCCCGCGCCAACCACGGCCCGGCCAGCGCGGCGGTGGGCACCACCAGCACTGCGGCCGCCAGGAGGTAGGTGGCTGCGGCGAGCAACCGCCGTCGCCCCTGGGAGGGCTGGGGCCCGGCCAGACGGCGGAACCTGGCCGCGGTGCGCGGCTCACCGGTGTTGCGGCTGAGCACGGCCAGCGCGCCGCGAAGGTCGGCTTCGGGGATCCGGTGCAGCGCCCCGTCGTCGGCGAGCAACTCCAGCAGGTGGTCCACCGCGGCGCGGGCCACCTGGGACCGGGCCACCCGCGGGAAGGCAACATGTAGCGCAGTGAACGCCTCGCGCACCAAGTCGTGCCGGGCACGCAGGTGCGCGCGTTCGTGTTCGATCACCGCCTGGACCTGGGCGTCATCGAGCACGTCGACGGTGGCCTCGGTCAGCACCACCCGGCCCGAGTGGCCCGGCACGCAGTAGGCCATCGGGATCGGCCCCGCCAGTACGTGCACGCGGTTGGGGCTCGGTCCTTCCAGCAGGTCGAGCATCTCGGTGTGCCTGGCCCGCCGCCGCCGGGTGTCCAGCCCGAGGCGAACCGCGATGATCGCCAACCGCAGCACGATGATCGCCGCGCCGACGGCGGCCACCGTGGCGGTGGCCAACAGCACTGGGACAACCCGCGCCCCGTCCCGGGCGGAGTAGGCGCGGAACAACTCCTCCGGGGCGGCCAGCACCGCGCCGACGGCAGCCAACACTGCCGCCAACGCCACCGCCTGCCAGAGCACCACGCCGGCCCGCGGGACGTGCTCCAGCCACCGGGCGCGGGCCAGCACGGGCGGCACCATCCGGGAGAGCACCAGTGCCAGCGCCGCCAGCGCGATCCCGGTCATCGAGCCCCGGTCAGGGCCCGCTCAGGCCTTCTCATCCAGCGCGGCCCGGATAGCGGCGGCCTCATCGGAACTGACCCGGCCCACGAAGTGCTGCAGCGCGGCCACCCGGTCGGATGGTTCGGTGGCATCGGCCAGGGCGTCCAACATCAAGTCGGCGGCTAGTTGCTCACGGGTGCGGGCGGGGAAGTACCGGTACGCCCGGCCCTCCCGTTCCTGGGTTACCAGACCTTTCTTGGCCAACCGGTCCAGCACCGTCATCACGGTGGTGTAGGCCAGCGGCCTGGTCGGCTCCAGGGCGGCGTGCACCTCCCGCACAGTGCGCGGGGTGCTAGACCCCCACAACTGCGCCATCACGGCACGCTCCAGATCGCCCATAGCCATGAGTCTAGGTTACTACCGCCCCGGTGTACTACAACCGCAAGTACGACAGTGTGTAGGATCTACGACGTAGCGTCGTAATAGACGCGGTGTCAGCAAACGTGGAGTGCTCGGAGGACGCCCGTGCTGGATGTCGTAGAACTGTCCCGGCTGCAGTTCGCCATCGTGACCATCTACCACTACTTCTTCGTCCCGATGTCGATCGGACTGGCGGCGGTGACGGCCGGGCTGCAGACCGCCTGGTGGCGCACCGGTAAGGACCACTACCGCCACCTGACCCTGTTGGTGGGCAAGATCCTCATCGTGACCTTCGCCGTCGGGGTGGTCACCGGACTGGTCCAGGAATTCCAGTTCGGATTGTCCTGGAGTGAGTTCTCCCGGTTCTACGGCGACGTGTTCGGCCCCACCCTGGCCATCGAGGGCATGCTCGCCTTCTTCCTCGAAGCCACCTTCCTGGGGCTGTGGTTCTTCGGCTGGGACCGCCTCAAACTCGGGCTGCACCTGGCCACCATCTGGATCGTGGCGGTGGGCACGGTGCTCTCGGCAGTAGTGATCATGGCCGCCAACTCCTTCATGCAGAACCCCGTGGCCTACCGGGTGAACGAGGAGACCGGCCGGGCCGAACTGGCCAACTTCGGAGATCTGATGGTCAACGAGGTGAACCTGGCCGCAGTCCCGCACACCCTCGCCGGCGCGGCGATGACGGCCGGGGCGCTGCTGCTGGCCGTCGGCGCATGGCGGGCGTGGGGCAAACGCGCCTCGATCACCGAACCGGAGCACACGAGTTGGCGGTTCCTGGCGCGAACCGGCGGGTGGATCACCCTGGTGTCCGGTGTGGCGGTGATGATCACCGGGGACGTGCTGGGCAAGGTGATGACCCGGGTGCAGCCGATGAAAATGGCGGTGGCCGAGGCGTTGTTCCATACCCAGACCGGCGCCCCCTTCTCCATCTTCGCCGTGGGCGGCGCGGACGGGCGCGAACCCTTCTTCAGTCTCGACGTGCCCTACCTGCTGTCGGTGCTGGCCGCCGGTGACCCCGGTGCGGAGGTGCAGGGCATCTACGACCTGCAGGCGCAGTACGCCGAGGTCTACGGCCCGGGCAACTACATCCCGTGGGTGCCGGTGGCCTACTGGTCCTTCCGGTTGATGATCGGCGCGGGGGTGCTGGCGGCGGTGCTCGCGGCCGCCGTACTGTGGCTGACCCGCAAGAACCGGGCTCTTCCCACTGGCCGGCCCATCGGCGTCTGGCTCATGCGCAGCCTTCCGGTGCTGCCCCTGCTGCCCCACGCGGCGAACGCCTTCGGGTGGATCTTCACCGAGACCGCCCGCCAACCGTGGCTGGCCTTCGGGGAGTTCCTCACCGTCGACGGGGTCTCCCCGGGATTGACCGCCGCGGAGGTGACGGCTTCCTTGATCGGCTTCACCGTGCTCTACGGGGTGCTCGCCGTGGTCTGGATCCGCCTGGTGCTCTATCTGATCCGCCAGGACCTCAGTCCCCACCCGGTGCCGCCGGACGTGACCGAGGACCTGGACACCACCCGTACCGCGCCGAGTTACTGAGGAGGACAACCCGATGGATCTGGCTACGCTGTGGTTCGCCCTGGTGGTGCTGTGCTGGGTGGTCTTCTTCGTCTTGGAGGGCTTCGACTTCGGGGTGGGAATGCTCGCCCCGGCTCTCGGCAAGGACGAACACCAACGCGGCGCCGCCCTGCGCACCATCGGCCCCTTCTGGGACGGCAACGAAGTCTGGCTGGTGGCGGCGATCGGCGTGACGTTCGCCGCGTTCCCCGACTGGTACGCGGCGCTGCTGTCCGGGTTGTACCTACCGTTCGTGGCGATCCTGCTCACCTTGGCCGTGCGCGGGGTGGCCCTGGAGTTCTACGGCAAGAAGGACGACGACGAGTGGCGCCGCCGCTGCGGCGTCGCCCTGGCCGCGTCGTCGGCCGCCACCGCCGGGTTGTTCGGTGCGGTGTTCGGGGCGTTCGCCGGCGGATTGCCGCTCGGGCCCGACGGGCAGGTGGCGGCCACCGGAGGTGCCCTGGCGCGCTCACTAGGCGCACTGGCCACCCCGGCGGCGCTCTTCGGTGCGGTGGCGGGTGTGCTCGCGGCCGCGTTACTCGGCGCGGCGTACCTGGCGCTTCGCACCACCGGGCCGGTACACGCCCGGGCCCGGCGCCTGGCACCACGGCTGGGATTCCTCGCCGCGGTGCTGGTGGGCCTCGGACTGCCGTTGGCCGGCGGGTCCTGGTGGGCCGGGCTGCTGCTGGCCGGAGCGCTCGCGGGTATCGGTCTCATCGCCGGCGGCGCGCGCGAATGGGTGGTGTTCGCTGCGGTGAGCCTGGTGGTCGCCGTCGTACCGGTGTTGGTGTTCGTTCCGGACCATCCGGTGCTGCTGGCCAGCACACTCTCCGCGGACTGGTCGATCACGCTGCAGGCCGCCGCGGCCAGCCCGACCGCGCTTCGCACCATCACCATCGCTGCGGTGCTGGTACTGCCCGGGGTGATCGCTTACCAAACCTTCGCCTACTGGGTGTTCCGCAAACGCGTGGCCAGTGAGCCGGTAGCCACATGAGACGCGGGCCGGTCGATCTGCGCCTCCTGCGCCTGGCCGGCCGGCACCGGCGGCCGCTGGCCTGGTTGATGGCGCTCGCCGTCGTCCACGCGCTGACCGTGGTGGCCGGTGCGGTGCTTGCCGCACGGGTGGTGGTCACCGTGCTCGACGGCGGCCCGTGGCGGGGTGCACTTGCCCTCCTAGCAGGAGTGCTGGCGGTGCGCGCGGTCGTTGCCCGGTTGCGCCCGAGTGCCGCCCATGCGGTGGCCACCGCGGTCATCACCGACGCTCGCGCCGAGGTGCTCACCGCCGTGGCTCGGCGCGGACCGGCCTGGGTGGCGAGCCGGGCCGCGCGGGCCGAGCCGGTGGAGATCACCGCGTTGCTGGCCACCGGGCTGGACCCGCTCCGCCCCTGGTTCACCCAGTACTTGCCGAGTCTGGTTGTCGGGGTGCTCGTACCACCGCTCGTGCTCGCGGTGATGGCTGCCGCGGACCTCACCTCCGCTGCCGTGGTGCTGGTCACGCTACCGCTGGTGCCGCTGTTCGCCGCGCTGGTGGGGTGGGCCACCGAACGTCGCGCGAAGGCCCAGTACCACCAGGGCGGGCACCTGGCCGGCCACTTCCTGGATGTGGTCAAGGGACTGACCACCCTGAAGCTGTTCGACCGTGCGAGCCGCCAGGTGAATGCGGTCCGGGAGACCTCCAGGCGGTATGCCCGGGCCACCACGAAGGTGTTGTCGGTGGCGTTCCTCTCCTCCACTGCGCTGGACCTGGTGGCCACCATCTCCGTGGGTCTGGTGGCGGTGGGGGCCGGGGTGCGGCTGGCGGGCGGTGAGATGGCGCTGTGGCCGGCGCTCGCGGTGATCCTGCTGGCCCCGGAGGCCTACCGGCCGGTGCGGGAGGCAGGCGCCCAGTTCCACGAGTCCGCCGAGGCATCGGCCGTGGTGGACCAACTGCAGGCGCTCGGGGTTGCCGGGGGTGTGGGGGTTGCCGGGGGTGCGGGGGTTGCCGGGCGTGCGGGGGTTGCCGGGCAGCGCGACGGCCCCGGCAGTGAGCCCCCGGTTACGACTGATTTCGCGGCCCCGGCCGGAATGCGCGGGGTGCAGGTGCGCTATCCGGGCCGACGTCACGATCTGCGTTTGCCTGACCTGCAGGTGCGCCCCGGAGAACTGGTCGTGCTCGTGGGGCCCTCGGGCAGCGGCAAGACGACGATGCTGAGGGTGCTCGCCGGTGTGCAACCACCGCAGCGGGGAACGGCGTGGGCCTCGTCCGCCCAGTACGTCCCGCAGCGCCCGGCGCTGCCGTTGGCGGCTACGGTCGGCGCCGCGCTGGAGGTGGAACGCCACGGCCGGGAACGGGTCGAGCAAGTCCTTGCCCGGGTCGGGCTGCCGGTGCATGCACTGCCGGCGGGCCTGCAGACGGCCCTGAGCGAGGAGGGGGTGGGGATCTCCGCCGGGCAGCGGCACCGGATCGCGCTCGCCCGGGCGGTGCTGACGGTCACCGGCCCCGGTGCGCCGGCACAACCCGTGCTGTTGCTCGATGAACCCACCGCGCACTTGGACGGGGCGAGTGAGGTGGCCGTGGTGGACTGTATCCGCACGCTCACCGACGACGGTGTCACGGTGGTCGCGGCAGCGCACCGGAGCCGGTTGATCGCGGTCGCCGACCGGGAGGTTCCACTGCACCCGTCGGCGCCGCAAGCACGTCGTGAGGCGGGTGACCGGGTTGCCGGGGCGGGGGGCCGAACCGCGGGAAGGGAGCAAGGCGTATCCGGGACAGGGGGCCGGACTGCTGAGCACGCCGATCCCACCACCCCCTCAACCGACGAAGCGGCACCGGAACGCGCCGCTACCCGAACCTCGGCGACGGCGAGGCGCCGCGGCAAGGGATGGTGGTCGGCGCTGCGGCCCGCCACCCGGTTCGCTATCGCAGCGCTCGCCGGTGCGGCCTCACTGCTCGCGGCCGTGGGACTGACCGTCGCGGCCACATGGCTGATCATCCGCGCCGAAACCCGCCCGCCGATCCTCACTTTGTCCATGGCCGTGGTCGCGGTGCGCGGATTCGCAATCGCCCGGCCGCTGCTGGCGTATCTGCAACGCCTGGCCGCCCACGACGCCGGCCTGACCCTGCTGGCGGATTGGCGTGCGGCCGTGGTCGGGGACCTGCTGCCCCGGGTGCCCGGGCGGCTGACCGAGCGGCGCGGAAGGTTACTCACCCGCGTGGTGCGCGATGTGGATCTGCGCCTGGCCGGACTGGTCTCGGGTGCCGTACCCCTCGGCGCGGCCGGCCTGGCGATCCTCGTGGTGGGTTTGGCTGTCGGGCTGATCGCGCCGGGGATGCTGTTCGTGCTGATCGGCACGGTGCTGCTGGGTGTGGTCGGGTTGCCGTGGTGGGCGGTGCGCGGCGATCAACGTCTCGACCCCGAGCGGGAGGACGCCGAAGGCGACCTGCAGGACGCGCTGGTGGAGGTGGTGGACAATGCCGATGAACTCACCGGCAGCCGAGGGCGCGACCTGGTGGATCAGGTGCACCGCCGGGCCGAGCGATATGAACACGCTGAGGGCCGCGCCGCACGCCTGGACGGCCGAGTTGACGGCGGCTCCCAGGGCGCAGCGGCGGCTCTGGTGGTGGGGAGCGCCGTGCTGGGCGTCAGCCTCTGGGCAGGGGGCTCGATCAGCAACGAACTGCTCGGGATGGTGGTGCTGGGATCATCGGTGCTCACCGAGGCGCTGCTCATGGTCGCGCCAGCCGCCAGAGACCTCGCCGGTGGCCAGCGCGCCCGGCGACGGCTTACTCAGGTGGGCAAGCTACCAACTGCCGAACGAGCGGATGATGCCCCGGCCGGCACCGGCCCAGCAAACCGCTCCGGGCTGCAGATCGTGGACCTCACCGTCACCTGGCCGGGTTCGGCCGCTCGGGAGGCGCCGGTACGCAACCTGGCCCTCACGGTTCCTGTCGGTGAGGTAGTGGTCATCGAGGGGCCGTCGGGCGCCGGGAAGAGCACTTTGGCCACCGCGATGGTCGGGCTGCTGCAGCCCGCCGACGGTCAGATCGTGCTGCACGGCCGCAGCATGGCAGAGACGGGCGGACGGTGGTGGCGCCGGCACGTGACGCTGGCCGGCGGCGCGGACCACATCTTCTCCTCCACCCTGCGCCACAACCTCCTGCTCGCCCGGCCCGACGCCGAGGACGCGCACCTTGTTCAGGTGTTGCGAGCCGCGCACCTGGGGGAGTGGTTCGACGGGCTCGCCGACGGCCTGGACACGTGGCTGGATTCCGGTGGTCGGGTGCTCTCCGGAGGAGAACGACGCCGTCTGGTGCTCGCCCGCGCGTTGCTGCGCGACCCGCAGGTTTTGGTTCTGGATGAACCCACCGAGGGTTTGGATCCGCACACGGCCGAAGCGCTGATGGCCCACGTGCGTCGCTGGGCGGCGAGCCGGCGGCGGTCCGTGGTGGTGTTCACCCACCGGCTGGACGGCTTGGACGACGTCGACCACCGGTACCGGATACACGATGGCAGGCTCCGGCAGGGGGCCGAGGCCGTAGCGGCGTGAACAGGACCCGGACTGGACGCCGCTGACTTCAAGTCCCGGCTGGCCCGGGATGAGGCCCCGAATGGTCTGATCACGACGGCTAGATACCGTGGCCAGATGAGCACCGACCCACGTGGGCAGGGCCGGGGGCAGCCCCCACGCGACGGGTCTGGCCCGCAGCCCCGGGCCGGTTCCAGCGGTGCACCGAGCAGGCCTACCGGGGGACTGCGGGTGGTCTTGTTAGCGGTAGTCGCCGGGCTCGGGTTGGTGCTGGCCTGGAGGGAGGATGACGGCGTCGCCGTCTACCTCGGCGTCGGTCTCCTTGCCGCCCTACTCGCCGCGGTGCTCGCCGTCGCGCGGTATCGCCAAAGGCGATAAGAGACTGGTTCCGCCGGCGGAGCCACCGGCCCCATCCGCGCGTACCGGGCAGCGTGAGTTGCGGCCTCGCGGGCGGGTCAGGGACGTCGAGCGGGTGCGGAGCGCTGCCACTGGGGCCGTGCATGGCGCCGGCCCCGACTCCGGCCCTGCACGATGATGCCGGCCACGGCCAGCGCAAGGTACAGCACGGTCCACCACCACTGCTCCGGCCAGGTGATCTCGTCCAGCGACGGCCCGCTCGGCGCCTGGCCCACGAGCACGAGGACCCCGCTGAGGATCAGGCCCGCACCGGCCAGCGCGGTGAGAACGGACAGCAGCAACGACGGAAGCCGCAGCGCCAGTCCAAGGACCGCGAGCAGCACCCCCGTCACGAAGCCGGCGACCACAGCGGCACCTTCAGCGGCCCCCAGGGCGTTGGCCAGTGCCACGCCAAGACCGAAGCCCAGCGAACCGAGCCAGATGATGACGGCGAGCACGTAGAACCAATACGCCAGCAGCGCCAGTAGTACCGCGGTGGCAAAGGCGCACACCCAGCCCCAGGCATCGCTCAGGAAGGGCTCGCCGGTGAGCCCGGCCGCGAGGGCGCCGCCGAGGTTGAACCCGATGAAGCCGCCCCACAGTGCCAGCAGGATTCGAGCGAAGGACGCCCCGCGGAAGCACAGCAGTATCCCCAGGGCGATACCGAGTAGCGTGACCAGCAACTGCACGAGTTCCATGCCGCCATCGTGTCAGGCACACTCGATCCGCGCCTGCTGCAGGAAGGCGGCCCGTGGGCGTTCAGGGTGCCGGCAGTGGCCCCCGGGCGAGGTCGGAGCGGCGGGCGAGGAACTCCGCTACCGGCCAGGCGCGGCCCCCGGCGACCAGCAGGGAGAGGATCGACCCGTCGTCGTCCCGCTCATAGGTGATCTGTTCACCCACGGCGCCGAACCCGGGAGTGCGGGCGATCCGGACGGCGTCCGGGCCCTGAGGTTGCAGCCGCAGGTAACCATCGGATGGGTCGGCCAGCGCGGGGTTGAGCAGGTACAACTGCCCGCCCAGGTCGACGACGTCGCTCACGCCCCATAGTCCGGCGAAGCGGCCGGTGAACCGGCTCAGGTCTGCGCCGGCGGAGCCCGGAGAATCTGAGTCCGGTGCTGTCGCCGCGGATGCGGAGGCATTCGAGGGACCCCGCCGGTGGCTCAGCGCGAGGTCGATTAATCGGAAGATGCCAGAAGCGAGTGCGTCGGCAGGTCCGTCGATGGCGTTGGTGAGCACGCTGACGACGATCTGGTCCACTGGGTCGATGAACGTGCGGGTGATGTGCCCGGGGTAGCCGCCGCTGTGACCGACCAGAGTGCGCTCGCCCAGTTCCTGCAGGCTCATCCCCACGCCGTATTTCGCGGCCGGGACGCCGGGGGCCTGGATCGCCGACTCCACCCGCTGCATCAGTCGCTTGCTGTCGTCGGTCAGCAAGGTGTCATCGCCCAGGAAGTGCGCGGCACCGTACCGGGTCATGTCCGCAGCGGTGGAGTAGAAACCGGTGGCGGCGACGAAGGCCCGGGAGTCCACGTGCTCGATCGGTTCACGTTCGTCAGTTCCGTGCAGCAGGCCGGTGTGGCCGTGGACGAAGTCGGCCGCCCGCGCCGGATCGTACTCCGGGCCGGTGTTGGTCAGACCGAGCCGGTTGACCACGTGCTCTTGCAGGTACCGATGGTAGGAAGAACCCGAGGCCGACTCGACCACAAGTCCCAACAGGGCGTAGGCAACGTTGGAGTATTTGAAGTGCTCGTTGCGGTCGTAGACCAACGCCTCATCGCGGGCCATCGCGATCAACCCCTCCCGGTCGGGGAAGGGGGCCATGCGCTGCCAGAAGCCCTTCATCTTGCCGTCGCGGATCACCCCGCCCTGGTGGCCCAGCGCCTCTCGCACCGTCACTGCGCCGATCGGCGCGTCGTCGAGTTCGTCGATGTGCTCGCCCAGGCGGTCATCCAGTCGTAGCAGGCCGCGTTCGGCCAACTGCATGATCGCGGTGCCGGTGAAGGTCTTGGAGTGCGAGGCGATCCGGAACAGGTGGTCGCTGCGTAGCGGCTCACCGGTGGCGCTGTTCGCCACACCCAAGGCGACGTCCAGCACCAACTCCGATCCCACCCGCACCGCGGCCTGGACACCGGGCACCCGCAGATAGGACGCGCGATACGAGAGCCATTGCTCAAGGTACTCGCTGAGTTGCCGGATGGTGCGGGCGTCTTGGGCGTGGGTCATGATCCTCCGATCGCTGCTCTGCCAGGCGAGCGTACCGGGGTGCTGACCGGGCTCGGACAAGGCTTGCTCCGCCCGGCGGTGCTCGTACCATGGCAGCATGACCTCGCCGAGCCGTTCCGGACGGCCCCGGGCTTCCTCCTGGGCCGTGCTCGAGGAGGCTGCGGGGGAGTTGTTCCTCGAACAGGGGTATGCCCGGACTTCGATCGCCGACATCACCCGCAGGGCGGGAGTGTCGCGCAACACTTTCTTCAACTACTTCACCGCCAAGGCGGACCTGCTGTGGTCTGCGTTCGACGCCACGTTCGCCGACCTGCCCGATGCACTGATGCGCCACCGCCACGAGGGTGTGGACGCCTGCGTCCGCACGGCGCTCGCGGAACTGGCTGCGGTACTACCGCCGGAAAATGTGGCCTTGGCCTACGGACAGGCTGAACCCATGGGCCTGGAGGAGGAACTGCGCCACGCGGCTGCGCTCCGCACCGGCACGGTAGGAGCGATGATCAGCCGGCACGCCGCGGCAAACGGTATTGCCCGGTTGCCGGCGGATGTGGGCGGCACCGCCTACGCCGGTGCGCTGATCGCCGCCATCGGGGCGTGGTCCAGGGCCGGGGCTGGGCGAACCTCGCTGCCGGACACGCTCACCGCCGCCTGGCAACCCGTGGTCGGCATCCTCGACAGGTAGGCAGGTAGGGGCGGCGCCAGGGCGTTGCCACAGCCAGATAGTGCCCGTGGCCGGAATTGGCCCATTGGGCGCGGCCCACGAGTCCGCGTTCCTGCCGGCGGTCTGGGCGTGCCTCGGCTAACGGCCCGGCCGCGCTTCAGGGCCGGAACGGTTGATGGGCCACTGCGATCGACTCGGCCATGTCTTGCACCGCTGGGTGTTCGGAGGTGGCAAGAACTTCTCGGAGCGGCCCGAAAGCCACGAACGATCCGTGCGCAAGGACCACCACGTTGGGGCACATGCGCTCTACCAACTCCAGGTCGTGGGAGGCGAGCAGGATGCTCGTTCGTAAGGTGCCGGCCAGTTCGCCGATGTGGCGGGCCATGTCTATCCGGGCCCTGGGGTCCACGGCCGTCAGCGGCTCATCCAGGAGCAGGATGTCCGGGCGAGTGGCCAGCGCACGGGCTAGGGCCACGCGTTGCCGTTCACCGCCGGAGAGGGAGATCATCGACCGTTGTTCGAACCGGTCCTGCAGTCCCACGGTCCCGAGGAGTTCGGCCACCGAGGTGGCGTGCGTTCGCCCGGCTTTGCGGGCGTCACTCAAGGCAACTTTCAGCACCCGGCCGGCGGTGATCTTCGGGTCTGTGACGGTCATCGAGTACTGGGAGACGGCGCGTACCGCACCGTTGAAACGGCGCTTGTCCCGGCGCGACATCCGGTGCACGTTGCGCCCGTCCCAGGTCACGGTGCCGGCGTCGGGCTTGATCTGGCCCATCAGCGTTTCGATCAGCGTTGTTTTGCCCACCCCGGACGGGCCCACCAATCCGAGGGGAGGTAGGCCCGGTTCAAGCGTCAGGTCCACACCGTCCAGCACCGGGACTCCCGGGTAACTCACACTCAGGTTCTCGGCGTGCAACGTGGCAGACACAGGGCTCCTCAACGATCAGGGACACGTCCACACGCATGGTATCCACCGGCTGACCCGGTGCCGGCCACGCTCTCGCCGGTCGGCTCCGAGGGCGGGGTTATTGCGAATCCAGTGCTGTCGCGCGGGCCTCGGATGCTGTCGCGGGTGCCGCAGCAGCGGAAGCCGGTCGCGGGCGTACTTCATCCAGGGCCCGCATGATCGGCTCGTAATGCCCCTCCACGGATGCGATCAGCGCTGCCGCATCGCCCGCCTCCGCGGCGCGCAGCATCTCCCCGTGGGCCTTGGCTGTCTGGACCAGGTCGGCCGGCAGGCTGACGCCCAAACGAGGCATCACTGCGGTGTGCACATCCCAGAACGCTCCGACGAGTTGGCCCACGAGCACGTTATCGATGCGCGCCAGCAGCGCGGTGTGAAAGGCACGGTCCTGAGTGGGGAAGGACTTGCCCTCGGAGGCCAGGTCCACCATCTGTGCGACTAGATCGTGCAGGCGTGCATCGCGGGTACCGCGCATACTCGCGGCAACCTTGTGCGCCATCGCGGTGTCCAGCGCCTGGCGGACCTCGATGATGTCGCGCAACGCCTGCAGATCGTCCCCGGGGGAGAGCACCCCGCGGAACACCAGGGACTCCACCAGCGCGTCCAGGCTCATGTCGCCCACGAACGTCCCATGCCCGTGCCGTACGGAGACGATGTTGAGGGTGCTCAACGTACGGATCGCCTCTCGCACGTTGGAGCGGGAGACGCCGAGCAGTTCGCACAGGTCGGACTCGGTCGGCAGCACGTCTCCCGGCTGCAGCCCGTTGGTGAGGATGTAGTCCTTGATCTTGTCCGCCGTCGTTGGCTGCCTCGCCGTCGCCCCGGAGGTGGCTGCCAGCGCCGGTGCTGGAGAAGTTGTCGCCATGGGTTTGACCTTTCGGTTGCGCTGAGTCTAGTGTCCACCGTACTACGTCAGACATCAGACGTCATCTGTCTCACAGGAGAGCTCATGCGAAATACAACCCTCAACCGATCGCATCCTCGCCGGCTGGTCAGCCTGGTTGCGACCGCCCTCGCCGGAACCCTTGTTCTGGCAGCATGCGGGGGCGGTGCCGCGGGCGAGGACGGGGACGCCGGGACCGGGGGCGCAACGGACGCCCAGGGAGCAGCGGCCGACGGGGAGGTGGACACCGAGGCCATCATCGAGGCCGGGATCTCGTACTCCCTCAGCGGCGGATTCGACCCGATGACGACCTCCGGGGCGGTGACGGTCGCCGCCAACTGGCACACGCTGGAAGGCGTCACCGAATTGGATCCGGTGACCCGTCAGGTGCACGCCGCGCTCGGCGCCGATCTGCCCGAACAGATCGATGACACCACCTGGCAGGTCACCCTGCGAGACGGAGCGGTCTTCCACGACGGTACTCCGGTGACCGCCGACGACGTGGTGTACAGCTTCGAGCGGGTGATGGACCCGGAGAACAACTCCTTCTATCGCGACTTCATCGACTTCCTCGACTCGGTGGAAGCGGTCGATGAGAACACGGTCCAGTTCAATCTCGGCTATGCCTTCTCCCTCGTCCCCGAACGGCTCTCCGTCGTCAAGGTGGTGCCGGAGGACCTTGTGGAGTCCGATTACGAGGCGTTCAACTCCCTGCCCGTGGGCACCGGCCCGTACCAGATGACCTCGGCCACTCCCGATGACGCCATCACCTTCGACCGGTTCGATGACTACACCGGCCCGCGTCCAGCATTGGCCGCGGGGATGAATTGGCAACTGCTGTCCGACTCCGCCGCACGGGTCACGGCGATGAGTTCGGGCACCGTGCACGCGATCGAGGACGTGCCCTACATCGACATGCCCAACCTGGAGAACACCGAGGGCGTGGCGGTGGAATCGGTCCAGTCCTTCGGCCTGCTCTTCCTGATGTTCAACACCCAGGCCGAACCCTTCGATGACCCCCGGGTGCGCCAAGCATTCCACTACGCCATCGACACCGAGTCGATCATCGAGACCGGGCTGTTGGGCAACGCCTCGGCGGCATCCAGTTTCCTGCCGGAGACGCACCCGAACTACAACGAGGCGGCCAACGTCTACGACTATGACCCCGACCGGGCCCAGGAACTGCTGACCGAGGCCGGGGTGGACTCCCTGGACATCACGCTGCTGACGACGGACACCGGCTGGGTGGCCGACCTGGCACCGCTGATCAAGGAGGACCTGGATGCGGTGGGAATCAATACCACCTTGGACATCGGCCAATCCGGCGGCCAGTACACCAAGGTCGACGCCGGCGACTACGAGGTGATGATCGCCCCCGGCGACCCCTCGGTCTTCGGCAACGACCCCGACATCCTGATGCGCTGGTGGTACGGCGACAACGTGTGGACCCAGACCCGCACCGCTTGGTCGGAGACCGAGGAGTTCGCCGAGCTGACCGAACTGATGAACGACGCGGTGCGCGCCGAGGGCGATGCGCAGCAGGAGAACTGGAACCAGGCCTTCGACCTGATGTCGCAGGAGGTGCCGCTGTACCCGCTGCTGCACCGTCAACTGCCCACCGCCTGGTCCGATGACGACCTCATCGGATTCGGGCCGGTGCCGCTGACCGGTCTGTCCTTCCTCGACGTGGGCGTCGCCGCCCAGTGACCCCGAGGTGCGGCGGCCCGGTAGCGGGCCGCCGCACCCCTCGCCCGACGTAAGGAGCCGGCCAGCGTGACCGCTTTGCTGCGTCTGACGGGACGGCGATTACTGCAGTTGCCCGTCATGATTCTGGGCATCACCCTCCTGGTCTTCGTGGTGATGTCCTTCTCCCCGGTGGACCCCGCCATCAACGCCCTCGGCGAGGGAGCCTCGCTCGAGGCCCGCGCCGCCTACCGCGAGGCCCACGGCCTGGATGACCCGCTTCCGGTGCGGTACTGGTCCTTCCTGGTCGGTCTGCTCCAGGGCGACCTGGGCACCTACAGCGCCCGGCAGATTCCCGTCATCACCGAAGTCGCCCGCGCCTTCCCCCTCACGTTGCAACTGACGTTCCTGGGCCTGCTCATCGCGGTGGCCGCCGCCTTCGTCTTCGGGGTGATCGCGGCCTTGTACCGGGACCGTTGGCCCGACCAGTTCATCCGGGTGCTGTCGATCGCCTCCCTGGCCACGCCGTCCTTCTGGCTCGCGGTGTTGCTCATCCAGGGCCTAACCCTGGGGGCCGGATGGTTACCCGCCTCCGGCCCGATGCCGGCTTTCACCGAGGACCCCGCCGGGTTCCTGTCCCGGATGGCACTGCCGGCATTCGCCCTCGGGGTGCCGGTCGCCGGATCGCTCATCCGTGTGGTGCGCACCGCGGTGGTGGAGGAACTGGACAAGGACTACGTGCGTACCGCCATCGGCTCCGGGGTGCCACGCTACGAGGTGGTGGCCCGGAACGTGCTGCGGAACGCGCTCATCACCCCGATCACGGTGCTGGGCCTGCGGATCGGATACCTGATGGGGGGTGCCGTGGTGATCGAGGTGATCTTCGCGCTGCCGGGGATGGGCACCCTCATCCTCAACGGGGTGACGAACAATGAGCCGAACCTCGTCCAGGGCGTCACCTTGACCGTGGCACTCGCCTTCGTCGTTATCAACATCGTGGTGGACATGCTCTACGTGCTCGTGAACCCACGGATCAGGACGGTGTGACCGTGCGACGCAAACTCACCGAACGTCTGTCCCAGCCCGGGCTGCGACTGCGGGCATTACCGCCCGGGGCGAGGATCGCCATGGCGTTCGTTCTCCTGGTGGCGCTCGCCGCCATCCTCGCCCCGCTCCTGGCCGCTCACAGCCCGCTGGCAAGCGGCCCCGCGGTGCAACCGCCGAGCGCCGACAACTGGTTCGGCACCGACCGGCAGGGCCGGGACATTTTTGCTCGGGTGCTCTACGGCGCCCGCTACTCCCTGGTGATCGGTCTGGGCGCCACGCTGGTGGCGCTGGCCGCGGCCGCCATCTTCGGTTCGATCGCGGCCACCGCCGGCAAACGGGTTTCGGAGGTGATCATGCGGGTGATGGACATCGTCATGTCCTTTCCCGGGATCGCACTCGCGGCAGTGTTCGTCACCGTCCTCGGCCGTTCGCTGCCGACCCTGGTCCTCACCATCGCGTTCCTCTACACCCCGCAACTGACCCGAGTGGTACGGGCGAACGTGCTGTCCGCCTACGGGGAGGATTACGTCGCCGCGACCAAAGTAATGGGCGCCTCCGCGCCCTGGATCGTGGTCAAGCACGTGGCCCGCAACACCATCGCCCCGATCATGGTCTTCGCCACCGTGCTGGTGGCCGACGCGATCATCTTCGAGGCCTCCCTGTCCTTCATCCAGGCCGGCGTGCCCGACCCCGAGCCGTCCTGGGGCAACGTCATCGCCGCCGGCCGTGATCTGGTGATGAGCGGCTACTGGTGGGCCACCTTCTTCCCGGGGCTGGCGATCACGCTGACGGTGCTGTGCCTGAATATCGTCTCGGAGGGTATGACCGATGCGATCGTCGCGCCGCGGCCGGCTGCCGCATTGACCAGCACGGATGAGAGCGCCGCCCCGGCGCGCGCGGTCACCGCCGTCGGCGCCGACACCCAGGAGGTGTCCCTGGAGGAGCACCTGGGCCGGTTGCGGGCTGCGGAACTGGCCCGCACCGACCGGCTGGTCTACACCGGTTCGGACGAACCCCTGCTTGAGGTGCGGGACCTGTCCATCCGCTTCCCCGAACGCCACGGGGATGTGGACATCGTGGACCGGATCTCCTTCACCGTGCGACCGGGAGAAACGATGGCACTGGTGGGGGAATCCGGCTGCGGCAAGTCCATCACCGGGTTGTCCATCATGGGACTGCTCGACGCCGGTGCTCAGGTGAGCGGACAAATCCTGTACAAGGGCAAAGACCTGCTCACCATGTCCGCCCGGGAGCGCAACAGTCTGCGTGGCCACCACATCGCGATGATTTACCAGGACGCGCTGAGCTCGTTGAACCCGGCGATGCTGATCCGCACCCAGATGCGGCAACTGACCAAACGCGGCGGCACCCGCAGCGCCGAGGAACTACTCGAACTGGTCGGCCTCGACCCCGAGCGCACGTTGGGGAGTTACCCCCACGAACTGTCCGGGGGGCAACGGCAGCGCGTGCTCATCGCGATGGCCCTCACCCGGGACCCGAGCCTGATCATCGCCGATGAGCCCACCACCGCCCTGGATGTCACGGTGCAGGCGCAGGTGATCGAGTTGCTCAACGACCTCCGGGAGAAATTGGGGTTCGCGATGGTGTTCATCAGTCATGACCTGGCCCTGGTGGCCGAATTGGCACACCGCATCACCGTGATGTACGCGGGCCAGATGGTGGAACAGGCCCCCACGAGGGACTTGCTCACCGAGCCGGTGCACGAGTACACCCGCGGGCTACTCGGGGCGGTGCTGTCGATCGAGTCCGGGGCGCAGCGGCTGCACCAGGTACCCGGGACCGTCCCCTCCCCGAAAGACTTCCCCGCCGGGGACAGGTTCGCCCCCAGATCCTCCCGCCCACAGGCGGGCCTGGACGAAAAACCGGTGCTTCGCAAAATACCGGGCACCGAGCACTTCTACGCCGCCCACCAGGCCGATGCGGCCGTCACCGTCGCGGGCGGCCCACGATGAGCGCGACCACCACGCCGCTGATCGAACTACGGGACGTGCACGTGGTCTACACCTCCCGCACCGGCACGCTCTTCCGGCCAGAACGCGTGCCGGCGGTCGCCGGGGTCAGTCTGCAGGTGTTGCCCGGACGCACCCTGGGTATCGTGGGCGAGTCCGGCAGCGGGAAGACGACCACCGCACGCGTGATGCTCGGCCTGGAACAGCCCGAACGCGGTGAGGTCCTCTTCAAGGGCGAGCAGATGGGACGGCGCTCGGCCACTCAACGCAAGAAGATCGGCCGGGTGGTCGCGGCGGTCTTCCAGGATCCGGCGACGGCCCTGAACCCGCGCATGATGATCCGCGATGCGCTGCGCGACCCGCTGGACGTGCACGGGGTGGGAACGCCCAGGCAGCGGGCCGACAAAGTGCGTGAACTGATCGGACTCGTAGGACTGCCGAAATCCGCACTGGACATGCTGCCCACCCAACTCTCCGGGGGGCAACGCCAACGGGTGGCGATCGCCCGGGCGCTGATGCTGGACCCGGATGTGATCGTGGCCGACGAACCCACCTCCGCGCTCGATGTATCCGTGCGTGCCCAGATCCTGAACCTGCTCGCGGACATCAAAGCCGAACTGGGCCTGGCGATGGTGTTCATCTCCCACGACATTCAAACCGTGCGCTACGTCTCCGATGAGATCGCGGTGATGAATAAGGGCGAAGTGGTGGAGTTGGGCAGGTCCGAGGACATCTTCACCAACCCTGCAGAGGACTACACCAGAAGCCTGCTGGGGGCTGCCCCTGCGCTGCTGTCCGGCTGAGTCCCGCGCGTGGCGCCGGGGACCCCGGCTCAGGCGCGCAGCCATCCGGGCATCAGCATGATCTCGAACCAACCGCGGCCACCGGCCGCCCTGACGATGGAGAAAGACCGTTGACCGAATCCCGCTTTCGCGGCGTTATCCCACCAGTCATCACCCCACTGACTGCCGGCGGTGACATCGACCACACCGCCCTGAGGGCTGTCGTCGAATACCTGGTGGGCGGCGGTGTCGATGGTGTCTTCGCCCTGGGCTCCACCGGTGAGGTGGCATATCTGGACGATGACCGTCGCGACCAGGTGGTGCAGACCGTGGTCCAGACCGTGGCGGGGCGGGTGCCGGTGCTGGTCGGAGCGATCGACACTACTTGGCGCCGCGTGGCCAACCAGGCCCGGCGGGCCACAGACCTGGGCGCTGATGCCATCGTGGCCACAGCCCCGATCTATGCCATCAACGACACCGACGAGATCGAGCGGCACTTTCGCGCCATCGCCGCGGCGATCGACCTACCGATGTTCGCTTACGACATCCCGGTACGGGTGCACACCAAACTTCCGGCGGACCTCCTGGTGCGTTTGGGTTCCGAGAAGGTGCTGGCGGGGGTGAAGGACTCCTCTGGGGACGATGTGGGCTTCCGCCGCCTGGTGGCCGCCAACGCTGCGGCGGGCCGCCCGTTGAGCGTGCTCACCGGGCACGAGGTGGTAGTGGACGGGATGCTGCTGCTGGGCGCCGACGGCGTGGTCCCCGGTCTGGCGAATGTGGACCCCGCCGGGTATGCCCGCCTCTGGCGCGCCGCCCAGGACGGTGATTGGCAGCGGGCCCGCCGCGAGCAGGACCGCCTCGCCGCCCTTTTCGAGATCGTCTTCCAGGACCCGGGGCGCTCCGGTGACGCCGCCGGTGTGGGTGCGTTCAAGACGGCCATGACCCATCTGGGCGTCATCCCCTCCAACACTATGGCCCACCCCGTGGAACCGCTGGACGGCCAGGCGGCGGCGCGTATCGCCGCGATCGTCGATGAGGTTCTGCCCGCTCGGTCCGGAGCCTGAAGTGAGCGACGTTGTCGTCGGGGTGGACCTGGGCGGCACGAAGATCGCTGCCGCCCCGGTTGAGCCGGGCGGGGGAGTCGGCACGGTGCGCCAACTGCCCACTCCCGCCCGGAGGGGGCCGGCAGCGGTGCTCGACGCCGTGGCCGCCCTGATCACCCAGGTCGCCGGTCCGACCTCCGAGGCCTCCGGACGGGTGCGGGGGATAGGGATCGGCACCGCCGGGGTGGTGCACGCCGGCAACGGACGGATCCTGTCCGCCACCGATGCGCTGAGCGGGTGGGCCGGCACCGACGTGCGCTCCGGCATCCATAGCCGGGTGCAAGATGCCTTCGGCGCGGTACCGGTGACCGTGGAGAACGACGTGGATGCCCACGCTGCCGGGGAAGCCTGGCGAGGGGCAGCCGCCGGGGCGCGCAGCGCGCTATTGGTGGCCATTGGCACCGGTGTGGGCGCAGCGCTGGTGCTGGAGGGGCAACCGTTGCGCGGAGCCCACCACGTCGCGGGGGAGATGGGTCACCTGCCAAGTCCCGAGGCCGCCGGGCTTCGGTGCGGCTGTGGTCGCACCGGCCATCTGGAAGCAATTGCCTCCGGCCCTGCGCTGCACCGCCAGTACCTCCGGCTCGGCGGGCCGGCGGACGTGCCCGACGCTCGGGAGGTCTACCAGCGTGCTGCCGCCGGAGAAGGTCTTGCCCGGCAGGTGCTGAGCACTGCCGCCACCGCGGCCGGCCGGGCGATCGCCGGGGTCTCGATGATCCTGGACCCGGAAACGGTCGTGGTCAGCGGCGGACTCGGGCAGGCCGGTGAGTGGTGGTGGGAACCGATGATCCGCGCCGCCCGCGACGAACTGATCGAACCGCTGGCAGACCTGGACATCCGCGCCGCGGCTCTCGGTTCCCGCGCCGCTATCCTCGGCGCAGCCCGCACATGCTGGGACGTGCTTGGCGCGGGCGGCATCGAAGTTGGGAGTTCACCGTCATGACCACGACTCTGCGGGCCCTGCGCGGGGGGCTGATCGTCTCTTGTCAGGCTTACCCGGGGGAGCCGCTGCGTGACCCGCACATCATGGCGCGCATGGCTCAGGCCGTCGTCGCCGGGGGCGCGGCCGGGGTGCGTGCCCAAGGCCTTCAGGACATCCGGATGATCGCCGACAGCGTCCAGGTGCCGGTCACCGGGTTGTGGAAGGACGGCGAGGATGCGGTCTTCATCACGCCCACGTTGCGGCACGCGATCGCGGTCGCTGAAGCCGGTGCGGACATCGTGGCCCTGGACGGCACCCGCCGCCCGCGGCCCGATGGGCGCACCCTGGCACAGACCGTCACCGCGTTGCGTGAGCACACCGACGCCTTGGTGATGGCCGATTGCGGCAGCCTGGACGATGCCCTGGCCGCCGAGGACGCCGGCGCGGATCTTCTCGGCACCACCCTCGCCGGGTACACCGAAGAGCGGCCCAAGACCACCGGTCCGGACCTGGAGTTGCTCGATGAGATCCTGGCCCGCTGCACCCGCCCGGTGATCCTCGAGGGCCGCGTGCACAGCCCGGACCAAGCCGCGGACGCGATCGCCCGGGGAGCCTTCGCCGTGGCCGTGGGCACCGCGATCACCCACCCCACCACCATCACCCGCTGGTTCCACGAGGCTGTCACCGGTCCGGGGCCGTGACCGCTCCGGGGCCGTGACCGCACCACAGCGGCACGGGCACTGCGGCCCTGACCGCATTACAGCGACACGGGCCGGCCCGACGCGAGGGGTGAGACACCGATCAGTCCGGCACGGCCCCCAGCAGGTAGGTGGCCATCGTGTTGTGCGCGGAGTCCTCGGAGGAGGGGTGGAAGATCCCGGCCAGCACGTCCCGGTACAGGCGGGATAGTTCGTTTCTCCGGAAAAACGATGACCCGCCGGCTGCCCGCAGAGCCTGCTCCACCACATACTTGGCCGCTTCGGTGGTGCGTACCTTGACCGCGGACAGCTTCGCGAACCACGCATCGCCGTGGTCGACCTGTTCATCCACGTCCCGGGCCAGGGCGAGCAGTTGGACGATGGCGCCGTCCAGCGCGATCCCGGCGCCGGCGATCCGGCGGCGGGGGTCGGGCAGGTGGGCATGCGATGCGCCGTCGTGCACCATCGAGGTGCGCCGCTGCACCGACTCCACCGCCAGATCCAGCGCCCGTTGGGCGATACCCACGTACACCGAGGAGGTAAGGATCTCGAAGGAGGAGAAGATCCCGAAGATCAGCGGGTCGGGGTTGGGCCCCGGTTCCAACCGGCGCACGACCCGATCCGCGGGCGCGTGGGCACCGTCGAGCACGGTGGTGTGGGACTGGGTGGCGCGCATTCCCAGGGTGTCCCAGTCGTTCTTGGTGTCCACACCATCGCGGGTGACGAACGCGTACACACTCTTGGGGGCATCGGGTGAGGCATCGTCCCGCCCGAAGGTGCCCAACCGGGTCCACGCCGGCGCCAGAGAGGTGAAGATCTTGGTGCCGGAGAAGGTGTAGCCGCCCTCGCCGTCGGGCTCTGCCTTGGTGCGGGAACCGAATAGCACCAGGTCGTTGCCCGGTTCGGAGATGCCGAAGCCGAAAACCTCCCCGGCGGCCGCTTCCTGGAACACGAAATCGAGTGCGTGATCGCCGCGGTCGGCCATGACCCGGGCCACCGACAGCCACACGTGGTGCATGTTCACCGCCAGCCCCGTCGCCGGTGAGGCACCGGCCAGGCGCATCTGCTC